>NZVJ01000091.1 GCA_002701455.1 Rhodospirillaceae bacterium | reverse complement strand
AAATATGCCAGCTTCCGCCTTAGAATTACTATCACTAGCCGTTACGATGAAGTTAGAGGTGACCTGACTGGTTCCATCGTCTGCCACGACCGAAATTGTAGTAGAAGGGAGACCTTCCTTTAGCGTATAACCATAAATTTGACCCGTAGTCTCGTTGAACCCAAGATATTCTGGAAGTTCCGTTCCATCCGACGACATAGCGGTCATTGAAACGCGTGCGAAGCCTTGCGACGAAAAATGATCATCGCCTAAATTAATATTTATTGCACCATCCCCCGATAGATTCGTGGATGCAAAAGGCTGATTGAGAGTGATCGTTGAACTAGTGCTTGCAACTTGAGCCGCCTCTCTAGTGTCAACAACACCGCCATAACCTATAATTCCCTCTGAATTATAATTTCCATCGGCCTGAAGATTTGCAATTTCAGTTGAATCAGCCGTATAGTGGTGATTACCAGTTTCTGTATTTAAAAATCTATGAACCTCCTGAGAACCTGCTGCTTCCTCACTGAGCAAGTTGAAAACAATCCCCTCTTCAACGAAGCTGCTGTCATTTCTCAAGACTGCTATTTCATTAGCATCAGCGGTGAAGACGTGATCATTTGTTANTGAATTTAGAAATCTGAGAATTTGCACATCACCGCTTTCAAAACCCTCAAATGCAGCCTTACGATCAAGACTTGGATCAAGCGCAGCGCCTTCCGCCTCGTTAGCGTAATGCAGAAAGCCGTCTTCGTTTGAATATTGAATTATAAGTTCATTATAAGTTTTCGCAGGCATCTGACTTTCCTTTAGAATNGAGGTATACCAATGTGCTGATAACAAGATATTAGCAGATATTTTTTAACCTACCACGGGCACAAAGCACGGAAAGTGAAAAAATTCACAGTCCAGGAAAGATTTGCAATCATTTCTTTAATTGCCTTGTCCTTTNGTCAGAGACTTATAATATCCCGGGGTATTTTTTATTTCCTCGATAGTCGTTTCCAGGCTCTTCACGTCAATTTTAGATGATGTTATTTCGATATTCTCCCTTTTAATGGGGATAATTTGCACAAATGGTTTCCCCTCTTTAACTGAAATTGTGTCGCCTTTTTTTCGTAGTGGGATAGCAAACGGAATACTGACCATATTGTAATAACTATCGCAACGCACTACCCCGGATACACAAAACGCATCATGCTGCCCAGAACGATTGAAAGGCGANGTAAAGATACACGAATATCCGTCCGGAACTTCTATAATCCATGGGAGNCCAATTTTTATCACATGATAATTTTCAAATTCAGCACCTTTATACTGAGACAACTCATGACCGCCTATAATAGGATAGCCTTTGTGATCACAAACTATAATTTTTCCTAGTTTTGGATGATCTTCTAAATACTCAAAAGTCATCGTAACAGGGAAATCTATGATGATTCCTTGTAACATTGCTTCGATAGCAGGCAAACAATCCGACATATTCAGCTTTTTGTTTAACAGTTTTTCCTTTCGCAAATCCCTAATCCAAAGCGGGAAGCTATCATTTGATAGTTTTGGGTCAGCCCACCAATCGGCTAGGCCAGGGACACGCGCTATTTTCATTTCAATCATTGAAATGACCTTTGGTTGTTGATCCTATCTACTTTCGTATACTAGTTTAAATGAAAGCAAACTCTTTGAGTACCAAGAGAATCTAAAATTAAACAAAGAAATAAGGACATGACTGATGGATGGAGCACTTAAAGATATAAAAATTTTAGATCTTACATCAGTAGGTTTTGGTCCCTATGCTTGCCAAATACTGGGAGACTATGGCGCTGAAATTATAAAGATAGAGTCGCGTGAAGGCGATATCACGCGCGGGATAGCTCCTTTTCGAAATAAAGGTATGGGGCACTTTTTTATAAATGCAAACCGTAATAAACGGAGTTTAGTTCTAGACCTAAAGACCGAAGCAGGTAAAAAAGCATTCTTTAAGCTCGCAGAAAAGTCTGATGTGATCATGACATCCATAAGACCAGCAGCGATGGATAGATTGGGTATTGGCTACGAAGTTTGCAAACAATTAAATCCATCACTCATTTATGTCGCATTAGTAGGTTTTGGCCAATCTGGCCCATACGCGAAACGCCCTGCCTATGATGACATCATCCAGGGCGTATCTGGCATGGCCGCTATGCAGGGCGGGAGAGAGGGCGACCCTACTTTCGTTAACGCCTCTGTATGTGACAAAATTTGCTCTCAAATTGCGGTGCACGCCACTTTGGCCGCTCTGTTTTCCCGAACAGCCACAGGCACCGGTCAGTTAGTTGAGGTACCAATGTTTGAGTCTATGGTAGGCTTTAATCTAGTTGAACACCAGTCCGGAATGACCTTCGAACCTCCTCTTGGGTCAACCGGCTATGAAAGATCAATGGTTAAATATCGAAGACCTTATGCTACTAAGGATGGGTTTGTGTGCGCCTTGCCTTATACAACCAAGCATTGGCAAACCTTTTTCTCGATAATGCAGCGGGAAGATTTGTTGAACGACCCAAGAGTATTAGATCCAAAAGTTAGAAGCGAGAAGATAGGGGAACTATATGAACTTGTTGCTCAACTGGTAAGCGACTGGGCTACAGGAGATTTGTTAAATGCACTGAAAGAAGGGGATATACCACACGGGGAGGCGACACAACTTTTTGATCTAACAAATGATGATCACCTCCAAGCCGTAGAGTTTTTTCAGACCCACGAACATCCCACCGAAGGGAAAATAAAACTAACCTCACCCCCTGTAAAATTTTCTGAGACACCCGCCACTATTCGAAGACTCCCTCCACTNTTTGGGGAGCACACAGCAGAAATTNTGCAGGAAATTGGTTATTCAGAGGACGAAATAAGAGAGTTGACTGAATAGTTNAGCCAAAGCAATTNNCTCTCAAACCAAANNCAAAAAATCTGCCNACTGACTGAACCACCAGCATTTTTTAAAATGATCAAACATTAGTTTACTGNAACGTCACAAAAGTTTATTAAAGGTTATAGATCAATCAGGAGATGGTTCTTGGCCCAAAAAGATAAAATATCCATAAAGCTTCACAAGGGCGACTTACCAAAAGAGTTAGATTTTGGAACCTCTGTAGCTATTGATACCGAAACCATGGGATTAAAGCCATACCGGGATAGGTTATGTCTCGTTCAGCTGTCTTCGGGCAATGGAGAAGCACACCTAGTGCAGTTTGATCAGGAAGACTATGAGGCCCCCAACTTGGTTTCGCTATTGCAAAATCCAAACACATTGAAAATTTTCCATTATGCCCGATTTGATGTTGCTGTTATGAAGATGTATTTAAACGCCACCACTCAGTCTATTTTTTGTACGAAAATTGCCTCAAAGCTAGTTCGAACGTATACGGATCGCCATGGATTAAAAGATCTGTGCAGGGAGTTGTTAAATAAAGAACTTTCAAAACAGCAACAATCTTCGGATTGGGGCACCTTAACGCTTACCGAAGAGCAGATGCAGTATGCCGCATCAGATGTGCTTTACCTTCATAAAATACAGAAGATTTTGGCCAACCGTTTAGTACGTGAGAAACGTGAAAAAATCGCAAAGGCCTGCTTCGAATTTATTGGAACACGAGCCAGTTTAGATCTTTTAGGGCTCGAAAATGAAGATATTTTTAGCCACATGTGATATTCTGACAGCGTTTAATGCTAGGATTCTTGAAAAGAACTGTATTTATAAAAAATTGCTGGTCTAATCAAAATGGCAACTGCATCTGCACCTAATACAAAACAAACGGAAGCAATAACGGCGAGGCGCAGGCGGTTATTTTCTAGTGAAAAATTAAGACACCGCGTTTTAACAACAAATCGTCTAGTCGCGATGCTGAAATTATTATTGCCGGCTGTTGCAGTCGCAATAATTGGGTTAACATTTGCATGGCCCCAATTGATGCCTGAAAAAGGTAAATTCAGACTTGGAGAAGCCTCTATAGCCAATGTNGGCGTAGATGGTGTNGTTATGGAAAACCCGCGATATCTTGGTGTTGATAATCAAAACCGCGCGTATCAAATTTCAGCTTCACAAGCAGTTCAAAAACACCAAACTGATAACTTGATTTTTTTAAAACAGCCCAAAGCAGATATATTTCTGCTGTCCAATAACTGGGTAGCTATCAACTCAAGCGATGGGATCTATGATAAATCGCTTGAAGAGGCAAAGCTCTTTGGCGGGGTCCATATCTATTATGATAAAGGATTTGAACTAAAAACTTACTCCGTTAAATTGGATTTGAAAAAGGGAACCGCTATGAGTATTGATACAGTTATCGCTCACGGACCAACCGGGGAAATCAAAGCAGAAGGGTTGCAGATAATTGAGCGTGGCAAACGCATCAAATTCTTAGGAAAAAGCACTGCCAAACTTCGTGCATCAAGGAAAGCCGGCTCGTGAAAAATTATAATATGAGACCTTTGGCAACATGGCTATTTTTGGTTCTGATTATTGGGGATGCTCTATCGGGAATGGCATCGGCTAACGCCAAACTCGACCCTTCCGGTTCCAACCAGCCTATTGAAATAAATGCTGATCAGGGAATTGAATGGCTGTCGGAAGAAAAAGTATATCTTGCTCGCGGTAATGCCAAAGCAAAGCAAGGCGATTTATCAATGCGAGCAGACATTTTAAAGGCTTTTTACCGCAATACAAAATCCGAAAAGGACGAGATTTATAGAATAGAGGCGAACGGAAAAGTCTTGATCAATAACTTAATTCAGACAGTTTCTGGTGAAAATGGCATCTATGATCTTGACCAATCTTTAATTGTTATGAGCGGAGGAAATCTTCAGCTTGACACAGGGAAAGAAATAGTCAGAGCTTCAGATAGTCTGGAATTTTGGGAAAAATCTAAGATAGCCGTCGCCCGTGGTGATGCATCTGCAACCCGGCAAAAGAGAACGATTCGTGCAAGTTTGCTTACCGTACAGTTTGTAGAAGATAAAAATGGTAATCTTAAAGCAAAACAAATTGATGCTCAGGGTGGTGTTCTTATTACGACACCAACAGAAGTAATAGTTGGAAACGAGGGGATATATAACGTTATTGAAGAATTAGTTACCCTCTCGGGCGATGTGAAAATTACCCGCGGGGATAATCAGCTGAATGGCTCTATGGCAGAAGTCAATTTGCAGAATGGCTTCAGTAGGTTAATATCAGACAAGAGTTTGGGTGGAACCAAAAGAGTGCGGGGACTTTTTACTCCAAAGAGGAGAACCGTTAAATGAAAGTAGTTGAATGACTAGCAGCTCACGCCATAGTTCTACTGAGGATGCAGTTCCTAGATTAGTGCAAAAAAATGATGGCTTAGTAGCGAGNAATATTGGAAAACGCTTNAAAACGCGGCCTGTATTAAGAGATGTTAGCCTGTCTGTTCAACGGGGNGAAGCAGTCGGTTTACTGGGACCTAACGGAGCCGGCAAAACTACCTGTTTTTATGTNATGATTGGNCTGATGCCNCCCAATTATGGATCAATTCACCTGGATGGTGTCGATATATCCAACCTTGCAATGCATAAACGTGCNAGANTAGGGATAGGTTATNTACCCCAAGAAGCTTCTATTTTTCGAGGACTGACCGTTGAACAAAACATCCGTGCTGTCNCGGAGATGACNGAGCAGAACAAGGATCGCTGTGACTCTCTNATGGATGACCTATTAGCAGAATTTTCTAT
Organism: Rhodospirillaceae bacterium; assembly: GCA_002701455.1. Lineage (GTDB taxonomy): Bacteria > Pseudomonadota > Alphaproteobacteria > Thalassobaculales > Thalassobaculaceae. The sequence continues at coordinate 14,871 of NZVJ01000091.1, read as the reverse complement.
TAGCCATTTGCGCAGAACCCCTGCTCTTGCACTCTCGGGTGGCGAACGGCGAAGGNTGGAAATAGCAAGAGCTCTCGCCTCTCAACCAAACTTTATTTTACTCGATGAACCGTTAGCTGGGATAGACCCAATTGCCCTCGGAGAAATACGCGACCTAATTTCGCATTTAAAGGATAGGGGGATCGGAGTACTCATAACTGACCATAATGTGAGGGAAACGCTAGATATTGTTGACCGNGCCTATATTTTACATGATGGTGCCGTTTTGATGGAGGGCGCCCCGTCAGAAATCGTTTCCCATCACGAAGTTCGCCGATTNTACCTAGGTGACCGCTTTAAGCTGTAGGATGATTTAATATGGCTTTATCGCAGCGCTTGGACTTACGACAATCCCAATCACTAGTAATGACACCTCAATTGCAGCAAGCCATTAAGCTTTTGCAGTTTTCTAATGCAGAACTGACAGAGTTTGTGGAGCGTGAATTAGAAAAGAATCCGCTGCTGGAGACTGATGAAGGAGAACATTCGTATGCGGAAGAAGCGTCTCAGGATAATGTGACTGCTTATGAAAATGCCCAAGATGCCGAGGTCAAAAGCATGGTAAATGAGGAAGGCTTCTCCGAAGAGATAATTCGGGATACCTTATTGCAAACTTCCTCAGAAAACTTGCCGTCATTTAGTGATGACCCTAACGATACTGATTATGACAACAACTGGGCAAGTGCGGGAATCAACGAAGCTACTGAAATAAGAACTGACACAAGCGCCGAGAACTTTTCGTCGCATAAGACCTCAGGTGCTTCATCTAACTTTGAGAACTCAGGTTACAATATAGATGAGACAGCCAGTGCGGATAAAACTTTACGACAGCATTTATATGAGCAACTTGGAGTAGACTTCACCAATATTCAAGATAGACTTATAGGCTCTCACCTTATCGAAATGATAGATGACACAGGATATTTATTGACTGACCCGTCAGACGTAATGGAGAATCTTGACTGCACCGAAGAGCAAGTAAACGAGGTTTTAGATAAATTACAGCACTTTGATCCGCCTGGTGTATTTGCAAGAGATTTGTCGGAATGCTTGGCCCTACAATTGCGTGANAGAAATCGATTAGATCCTGCAATGCAAAAGCTTTTAGAAAATTTAGACCAACTAGCAAAACATGATTTGAATAATTTAAAAAAATTATGCGGCGTAGATGATGAAGATATCATAGAAATGATTTCAGAAATAAAGTCGCTTAATCCAAAGCCAGGTTTATTATTTGAACCATCGATTGACCAACAAATAGCACCCGANGTACTACTTAGAGCCAGTCCAGATGGCACATGGCTNGTNGAGCTTAATCCAGAAACTTTGCCTAAAGTTCTAGTTAATAATAGCTATTATNCAAAAGTTTCAAAGAAACAAATGCTAAAACCCGAAAAAGAATATNTGCATGAGTGTATACAATCAGCTAANTGGCTTGTTAAGTCGCTTCATCAAAGNGCAACAACAATTATAAAGGTGGCTTCTGAGATAGTAAGCCAGCAAGACAACTTTTTTAGGTTTGGCGTTCAATACCTCAAGCCACTCGTTCTTCGTGATGTTGCGGCAGCAATAGATATGCATGAAAGTACGGTAAGTCGCGTTACCAACAACAAATACATCTCTACCCCCAGAGGAATGCTAGAGTTAAAATACTTTTTCTCTTCTTCAATCGCNTCTGCTGCGGGGGGGGACGCTCNTTCGGCAGAGGCTGTAAAAGCAAAAATTAAAGCNTTAGTTGACTCTGAAGAATCGAATAAAATTTTATCTGATGACCGCATAGTAGAAATACTCGTGGGNCAAGGTGTTGATATAGCTCGTCGTACNGTAGCAAAATACCGAGACGCTATGCGAATTCCTTCTTCGGTTCAAAGGAGACGGCAAAAATCAATTAAAATCTGATTATATTTGTGGCAATTAATAAATAACGCATTAAAGACTTTCGTTGGTGAGTGTTGCTGAAAATCTCTTGTTACACTCGTTACTAATCTAATCAGCCTCTACCACTGAGTAGGGCAAAATCTCGGAAAGTGGGAAAAATTTGAAAAATAAAGAGCAGTCTGGCGAACAAAGCCAAAGGTTTGGTGATTTGCCGAGAAAAAACCCAGAAACAAAATATCCAGTTAAGCCCAAAGACTCGGCAAGCCTTATAGTACTAAAAAACAACAAAGGTAAGCTACAAGTCCTTATGGGGCGTCGGGGACGAAAAGCCGTCTTCAGTAATGTTTATGTATTTGCTGGAGGTAAAGTGGAAGCAACAGACTCTTTACCCAATCCTGCTACTGAATTGAAAAATACTTTGTCTGAGAGAATATCGACCAACCCTGAGAAATCAACTAGCTTTGCGATGGCTGCCGTCAGGGAAACCTTCGAAGAAACCGGGCTTTTTCTCGGCGCACCTGGGGACATTGGCGAAACACATAACGAAAGCTGGAATCAATTACGAGCCCTTGGACTCGCTCCAAATTTGGCTAAACTGGAATATGTAGGCCATGCAATAACGCCTGCTTCAAAAGCTTTTAGATTTAATGCNCGATTTTTTTATGCGTGGGAGTCCGATATGACTGGAGAACTCGGAGGCAGCGGTGAGCTTGCCGATCTAGCATTCTTAGATATTGAAAAAGCTTTGGAACTACCATTAGTTGATGTCACGCAATTTATGTTAGAAGAAATTATGCGTCGCAAAGAAAACGGTTTTGCCACGCCTCGCACCTATCCCTTTTTTGGATACCGGAAGGACCGACAATACCANCGGTATAAATAAAGTCTGCTTGCTTCATNTCACTTTATTTTATACCTACCATTGAGGCTTAGCCCATCGGNTGCCTCTACGCTTTCCTCCTCTACCAAATAAATAACAGTGGCAAAAAGTGACCGAGCAGCCGCAGCATGTAAATTTTTTGGTACATCGTCATAAACAGTCTGGACCATCTGATCAATTGTTTCATTTCCTGATTTCAAACACTCTAAGATCTTTTCTTCTCGTTCTCGGCGATGTTCTTTAAAAGCGGCAACAAGTTTCTGAGGCTCTAAAATCTCAGGGCCATGCGTTGGATAGTATATCCTGTCATCTCTTGTCAGCAGCTTATCCAGGCTTCTCATATAATCCCCCATATCGCCATCAGGTGGAGAGACTATACTAGTTGACCATCCCATCACTTGGTCACCTGGGAAAAGAATTTTCTCTTCATCCCACGAAAAACAAAGATGGTTCGAGGTGTGACCTGGAGTATGCAGACAGCTAATGCGCCAATCCTTACCGTCTATNACAGAACCATCTGGAGTTTTTTCATCAGGACAAAAATCCATGTCGCCGCCGGCTTGAGCAGTTAGTTTTAAGCCTGGTTTTCCGCTCCCATGTGGACCAAAACCATAGGTCGGGGCCCCAGTAATTTCCTTTAAGGCTTTGGCCGCCGGCGAGTGATCATTGTGAGTATGGGTGATTAATATATGGGTAACGGTTTCACCCCGCAAACTTTCAACCAGCGCTTTGACATGTTCTGGTTGATCTGGACCGGGATCAATAACAGCGACGTTGCCTTCACCCAAAATGTATGTGCCCGTACCTCTAAACGTAAATGGACTAGGATTGTTTGCAGTTAGTCTTCTTATACCTGGAGCAACATGTTCGACCACTCCATAAGTTACTTCGAAGTCTCTATTAAATGGGATTTGTGNGGCCAAAGTTTCCTCCTAGCCTTCAATTATTGGATTAGATAGAATTCCCACGCCTGATATATCAATCTCACATGTATCACCGGGCCACATCCAAACTTTGGGATCTCTTCTGGAACCAACACCACCAGGTGTTCCTGTAGCAATCACATCGCCTGGNACCAGGTCCGTAAAAGTTGAAATATAGCTTATTAATCTTGGAATCGGAAAAATCATATCCGAAACCTTGGCATGTTGCATGACTTGTCCATTCAATCTGGATTCAACCGTCACACTTTGCAGATCTGCGATCTCGTCAGGAGTAACCATCCAAGGACCAAAACCACCAGTCCCTATAAAATTCTTTCCTGGTGTGAATTGGGTGGTATGTCTTTGNAACTCTCTAACGCTTCCATCGTTATAACAAGAATAACCAGCTATATGACTAAATGCATTCTCTTCCGAGATTCTTCGTCCACCGGTACCAATAATTACCGCNAATTCGGCTTCAAAATCCAACGTATCGGATTCCTTTGGTTTGATCATAGGAGCATTGTGACCGATTTGAGCGTTTGCAAACCTGACAAAAATCGTAGGGTTACCAACCTCATCATGTCCACCTTCTAATCTGTGCTCGTGGTAGTTAAGGCCTACACATAGAATTTTTTCTGGGTTGGTAATTACTGGTAGAAATTTTGCTTGGTCTAGAGAGACTGTCCCAGNCTTAGTTACCAATTCTTGGCCCACTTCCATCAATTTTCCTTGGGATATGGCTGAACGGAGCGTTGGCACTTCTTGCAGCATAGCTTCATCAACGCCAATAAGGTATTCATCTTTTACAATGCCCCAAGTGTTTTTATTATTATCTATAAAACTTGCAAACTTCATCTTATTTCCTCCCAAAACATAGGCAACCAGCTCCTACCAAGAGCAAGTAGCCCGGATTTATAGCTAACAAAGGNAACCTCTTCAGCNCTCGAGATTCCAAAAATCACTGGCCTGGTCTAGCCAATTTTTAAAATCTGCATAAATTTCATTTAAATCTGCCGAAAGAGAGTATCCTATGTCACTTAAAAAACGATCCGGGGACATCTTTATCCGGTCTCTGTCGCCAAANAAATCAATATTAGGCGTTTCGTTTGGCTCGCATAGTCTGTAATTAAAGTCGGGATAAGATGTTTTTAAGTATTCGCACCAGTCTACAACACTCCAAGCTTTGCCAGTGCTTATATTATAGAGAGATGAGTTAATATTTTTATGATGTGCCAATTTATAAAGAGCTCTGGCTACCTCGCGACTGTAAGTCCAATCCCTATCCTCTTTGCGATCTAGAAGAGCGTTCTCTCCCTTTAACGCTAATAACGTTGCTTGCATGGGTGCACTTAAAGTATCCCTTACGCCCGTATCGTACTCCCAACAACCAAAAATAGCGCTCAATCGAACATTGATTATCTTTTTGTTTAAGAGCTCACCCATTCTAAAAGCCAGGCGCTCACCGGCATATTTAGATATAGCATATAAGGTGCGAGGATCCTCGCGGGTACCAAATTCATCTAAGTCGTCTTTCCAGCCAGTATCTCCAAACCCCCCATTACCATATGCCGAACCAGAACTGATATTGATAATTCTTTTTACCGAGGGAGACCGGCCAGCCGATTTAAGAATATTTATAAGCCCCCTTAGGTTTACATCGAAAATGGATAATGGATTTGAAATTTCCCGCTCTACACCCGCAGTAATTGCAGCGCCGTAGTAAATGGTAGTCACATCACCATCTGAAATTATTTGATCAAGATCATTCGCTTCAGAAATATCGATTTGAATGTCCGTCAGTTCCCCTGAAAGTTTTGAGAAAACATTGATCGCCGAGTGAGGTATAGGTGACCTATCCAAGGAAATCACGCTCTCTGAGGAGCCAAGCAAGTGCTCAATCAAATTTAAACCGATAAACCCAGAACCACCAACCACTAAAAAAGTCATATTAATTGACGGCCTTTATTATTTTACGTCAGCTGCTACCTGCATTTTTTCAATCCTATCCGGATTTGCGGGCGGTTCCCCCCTTGTGATATTGTCGACGAATTCCATACCTGCACCTACCCTGCCCCAGACGGTGTATTGCTTATTCAGGAATTGTGCGTCATCAAAACAAATAAAAAATTGACTGTCTCCACTATCGGGATTTTGAGCACGTGCCATTCCGACAGCACCACGTGTAAAGGGTTCGTCAGAAAACTCAGCTGCTAGTTTTTGACCAGAGCCACCGGTTCCAGTACCAGTAGGGTCTCCTGTTTGCGCCATAAATCCCTCTATTACACGGTGGAATACAATTCCATCGTAAAAACCTTCTCGTGTGAGTTCTTTTATTCGTTCCACATGATTGGGTGCAACATTCGGGAGCAAGTCAATTACAACGCGCCCATCCTTAAGATCGAGAAAGATCTGGTTTTCGGGATCAGTAGCCCCGGCTTTATCAGCTGTCATACCAAAAAACAAAGCTCCTATAATTAAAAGAATACGACCCATGCTAAGCTCCAAGGATCAACGTTAAAAAGGTGTCCATACAATACTCACAAGCTCCTAACGTGCAAGGTCCAAAATTCGCGAAACATCAATATTTTTATCCAAATGCTCAGAAAATTCATCTAACGTCGTTTCTAGTTCTAAATCAAAGGACGACATACTCAGTTTATCAACCCCACAAGATTGCAGGAATGCATGACGAAANCCATCTTCGGTGAAGAGGCCATGTACATATGTTCCTAAAACAAGGCCATCGAGTGACGATGCACCATCTAATCTTTTAGCGGCATCCCCCCTGTCAACACTCACCATTGGACGTGCACAATCTGGCCCATAAGTTGTTCCAATATGTATTTCATAACCAGTNATTNTTCTCCCAAATTTAATATCGGTACCATTGATTTTTGCAACCGACTTCTTTGAGGCAAGCTTCGTTTCGACGTCTAATAATCCTAGTCCTGGGACTGCACCGGCATTTCCTTCTATTCCCAATGGATCACTCACGAGTTTACCTAACATTTGATAGCCGCCACATATACCTAAAACTATTTTTTTCCGTCTGATATGAGCCTGGATGTCTATATCCCACCCCTGATCTCTTANAAATGCGAGATCGCCAATAGTCGATTTACTTCCTGGAATTAAAATTAGATCAGCATCACTGTTTATAGGCTCACCAGGCTCGATTATTCTCAAATTTACACTTGGTTCGTTTTTTAATGGATCCAAGTCATCAAAATTGGCAATGCGCGATAGCCTTGGCACAGAAATTTTTAGTTGTTGGTTACCAGCAGCCACCTCTCCTTTCAGGCTTACTGCGTCTTCTGCAGGCAGTTTCTTCGCATTTTCAAACCATGGGATAACACCAAGACCTTGCCATTGAGTCCTTCTCTCGATTTCTTTGATNCCCGAATCAAACAATGATACATCACCGCGAAATTTATTAATAACGAACCCCTTAATTAACTCGGCCTCTTCGATAGGAAGTACGGCTTGCGTTCCGACCAAGTTAGCAATTACACCGCCTCTATCAATGTCACCAACTAGAATTATGGGAATATCGACCGCTTTGGCAAATCCCATATTAGCGATATCGTTCGTTCTCAGGTTTATTTCAGCTGGACTTCCGGCCCCCTCTACGAGAAGGAGCTCTGCCTGTTTTTGTATCCTTTCAAAACTTTCTAAAACATACGGNAGCAACTGAGGTTTTAATTTTTGATATTCTCTCGCAGTTTCCCGGCTATACATTTTTCCTTGAACAATTATCTGGGCGCCGCTATCAGTTTCTGGCTTCAGCAAAATAGGATTCATGTCTACCGAGGGTTGTATCCTACATGCTCTGGCTTGCAGAGCCTGAGCTCTCCCGACCTCTCCATTTCCTTCAGCTACCGCGGCATTATTTGACATATTTTGGGGCTTAAATGGCTGAACCCTAATACCCCGGTTACTTGCCCATCGGCATAACCCAGCTACAACAAGAGACTTGCCTACATCTGACCCCGTTCCTTGAAACATTATTGACCGAGCAAGCATCATTCAGGCTCAAATAATGCTGTATTTACCAATGCTCTACCCACGGCCTTAAATCTATTTCAAAGCTCCAAGCATTTTTAGGCTGACAATGCATATTCCAATATGCTTCGGCGATAGCAGCGGGATCCAAGATCCCATCATTTTCTTTTTGGGCGTATTTTTCTGGAAACATTTTTTTGATCCAATCGGTATCAATAGCACCATCAATAACCACATGCCCAACATGAATACCTTTCGGACCCAACTCACGAGCCATTGATTGTGCCAGAGCTCTTAATCCATGTTTGCCGGAAGCAAACGCAGAAAAACCATTCCCTCCTCTTACACTTGCTGTTGCCCCAGTGAAGATGATAGTGCCTCGTTTTCTCTCACACATTGCCTTGGAAACTTCTCTACCCATGAGGAACCCACCGAAGCAGCACATTTCCCAAACTTTAAAAAAGACACGAGATGTCGTTTCATGTATCCCAAAACGAACGTTGCCCCCAACATTGTAAACCGCAGCCTCAATGGGCCCTATCTCCCTCTCTATTTTTTCTATGAATGGTACAACCTCCTCTTCACGCCGAGCATCAACACCAAAGGGATGAGCAATACCTCCATTCGTCTTTATTTCGTTGGTTAAGTTATTAAGGCTTTCGGCTTTTCGCCTTGTTAAAACAACTTGAAAACCTTCCCCAGCAAAACGTTTTGCTATTGCCCCGCCTGTAGCATCCCCGGCTCCAACAATCAGAGCAACACTTTTTTCTGTTTTAGCAGACATAAATCTTCCCATTTCACAGTTATCTTATGCGCGTACCAATNCAATAATCCTAAGCCAGGTAACTTTCGATCAGAACAAGTAATTTTTTTGGTGCACTAGAGAATTTCTAAAAATGCTATTACCACCCTTTAAATTCAAAATAGTTTATTACGGTTAGAAAACCGCTACTACTCGTGTTTCTATACTTCTGCGTGGCGGGTACTTTTCACCGCCGTTGGGATTATCGAAGGATGTGTGTGGACAATAAACTACCCTGTCAGGCCGCTGATCCATTTGTTTCAAAACAATAACTTCATCAAGCTGCATTTCTGGAAAATAGAACCATCTGTGTAACGGATTATAAACCGGTGCAGCCACCAGACTATCCCTCCCTCTACCCGTATAAAAATAATCGATTACATCGCCACTCGAGAGACTGCTATTATCTATAAACGCCAGTGGATTATTTATCGCGGGGTAATCAAATGGCTGCCAAGTGTTNAACCATGCAAAAGTATCACTTTCATCCGGGTCAACGCCATTATCACGAAGCACTTCATGGGACATGCTTAATACGCGCTTTACATTGTAATCACAGTGAACAAAACGCGCGTAACCATCGTTGAAATCAATCGGCTTTTCTGTTCTTACTAAAAAACCGTAATGATATGCTGCCTTTGCACCGGTAAGACGACATATTAGGTCTTGCATCTCCGGAAGATATACGCTGTTTATTAAGTCCTCATCTCTAAAATCACTACACTGGGTTCTATTATTTGTTAGCGTGAAGCCAGTTTGTTCAAGGCCAATCTTTCCGNTTTCCAAGTGAGGCCGAGCATCCTCTACCAAAACATCCTGATAGGCTGTATTTTCTCTTCGGGACTCCTTGGATCCAATTTTGGGGGCAGCATCTTTATGCTTCCATTCAGCATTAATATATCTAACTTTAGTCGGCACCATAAAGTAAACTCCTGCTAACACAGATTCCGTAGGTCTAAAATATTATGCATCATTGCTTCACCCTACATCAAGGAGTTAGACTGTCAGTTGGTTAAATAAAAGATTCTTTGACTTTCTAATAAACGAATTCATGCAACTAACAAATTGCTAGGCAATTTCTATGACAGAGGCCAAGATGAGCGAACAAACAAATGATCGAAAGCATGTTTTCTTAGTTGATGGGTCCGGCTTTATATTCAGAGCATTTCACGCGCTTCCCCCTATGAACCGAGATGACGGAACGCCAACTAATGCTGTTTTTGGGTTCACTAACATGCTGATCAAGCTTATCGAAGACCTTAAAGCAGACCATTGTGCCATAATATTTGATACTGCCAAAAAAACCTTCAGAAACGATGTTTATAAAGAATACAAGGCGAACCGNCCACCACCNCCAGATGAACTCGTACCCCAGTTTNCAATTATACGTGAAGCGGTGCTTGCATTTAATATCGCGTGCATTGAACTGGAAGGTTATGAGGCGGATGATTTAATTGCGACTTATACTANGCTAGCACGAGAGCAGGGTGCAGACGTAACNATTGTTTCTTCAGATAAAGATCTTATGCAGCTTGTCGGGCCGAACATAAAAATGTTTGATCCAATGAAAAGCAAGGATATTGGCGNAGAAGATGTTATCGAAAAATTTGGCGTTGGACCGCAGCATGTAATTGACGTGCAGGCACTAGCAGGAGACACAAGCGATAATGTTCCTGGTGTTCCGGGTGTAGGTATCAAAACAGCTGCTCAACTCATTACACAATATGGCAATTTAGAAACACTGCTGGAAAGGGCTAGTGAGATCAAACAACCTAAGCGGCGCGACAACCTGATCAATTACGCTGAAATGGCGCGTTTAAGTAAAACGCTTGTAACTCTGAAGCGCGATGTAAACGTTCGGCAACCTCTTTCCGACCTGATATTAGAAAAACCAAATCCATTAAAGGTATTAGAATTTTTGCGTGCGCAGGGCTTCAAAAGATTAATCGCACGATTTGAAGCAGAGTTACAACAGGAGTCTGGAGACACATTACCTGTATCAAGCTCTATTGATATAGCAAAAAAACAATACGAGTTAGTTGATAATTTAAAAAGCTTGATCGACTGGGCGGCAATAGTTGAGAGAAACGGGTTGGTCGCTTTTGACACCGAAACCGACTCTTTGAATGCTTCGCAGGCTAATTTGATAGGGATATCATTAGCCATTTCGGATGGGCGAGCATGTTATATACCGTTACGGCATGAAGCTGGTGCCGACCAAGTAGAACTTCTCGGTAAAGCAAACTTGGAACTCAAACAGATCNAATTCGAAGCCGCGATCGAAATCATCAGACCTATTCTGGAAGATCCTAGTATTTTGAAAATTGGGCACAACATAAAATTTGACGCATTGGTTATGAAGCAACCGCATAACGGCGGCATAAATCTAGCTTCGGTCGACGATACGATGTGCCTATCGTATGTTATGAATGCGGGTCTTCACGGCCACGGGTTGGATGAGNTATCGCTGCTGCATTTCGATCACACTAATATAAAATATAGTGAAGTATGCGGAACCGGAAAAACGAAGATACCTTTTGCAAAAGTTCCGCTNGATAAAGCGANGGAATACTCAGCTGAAGATGCCTATATGACGTANCGGTTATATAAACAGCAAAAAAAAGACCTGCCCAGAAAAGGTATGGTTACTGTTTACGAGACCCTTGAACGTCCACTTATAGAAGTATTAGTAGAGATGGAGCATACAGGTATAAAGGTAGATCCCATNATTCTNAAGAAAATGTCTGAAGATTTTGCACAACGGCTTCAAAATCAAGCGNGTGACATTTATAGATTAGCTGGCAATGAATTTAACATTGCATCACCCAAACAGTTAGGCGAAATACTTTTTGACAAACTCTCACTGCCTGGCGGAAAAAAAACAAAAACCGGGTCTTATGCAACTGGTGCAGAAATCTTGGAGGATTTAGCAGCAAATGGAAGCGATATAGCTGGCAAGGTTTTGGACTGGAGACAAATAGCCAAACTTAAATCTACCTATACTGACGCACTAATTGGCGAAATTAATCCCAAGACAGGCAGAATACATACTTCCTATTCGATGACAGGAGCAAGTACTGGACGCTTAAGTTCAAATGACCCTAATCTCCAAAATATCCCTATACGAACCGATGAAGGAAGAAAGATAAGAACCGCTTTTATTGCAGAGCCTAACAACATACTTGTCTCGATTGATTANTCCCAAATCGAACTGAGACTTTTAGCTGAAATAGCAAATATAGACAGCTTGAAAGAGGCCTTTAGAGACGGGATTGATATTCACGCGCAAACTGCCTCGGAAGTATTTAATATTTCCTTAGAAAATATGGACCCTATGGTTAGAAGAAATGCAAAAGCAATAAATTTTGGTATTATATACGGTATTTCTAGCTTTGGTTTAGCACGGCANCTGCGNTGCCCGCAAACCGAAGCCAAAGCATATATCGACGCTTATTTCGATAGATACCCAGGCATTCAAGCCTATATGGAGCAAACCAAGNTTGGCGCAAGAGAAAACGGTTTTGTTCAAACTCTCTTTGGTAGAAAGGTCCATTTATCTGGCATCAAGGAAGCNAACCCAGCCCGNCGGGGTTTTTATGAGAGNGCAGCNATAAACGCACCTATCCAAGGGACAGCAGCAGACATTATAAAACGAGCCATGATNCGTATACCAAGTCTCTTGAANNAAGAAAGCCTAGACGCAAAAATGCTNCTCACNGTCCATGATGAACTTTTATTTGAAGTACCAACGGCACAATTAGATAAAACCGGCCAAATTATATCTGCAGCAATGGAAGGGGCGGCGGCACCTGCCGTAGAAATGTCGGTCCCTCTAGTAGCTGAAGTCGGCGTCGGAAGTAATTGGGCAGAAGCACACTAGCAAACCAATAACTGCTGGCTGGCGCCAGCAGATTGCTGTGTATGTTTGATGTAAAGCTATGGACCTGACCACTCACTTACAATTTCTTCTAAAGGTGGCCTATTACGCGGTTGGGGTGGCTCTGANGCAGTTCCAATGTAAATCATNCCGATTATATCCGTTTGCTCTTCATGACCTAGNGCCACTTTAATTTCNGAATCAAAAGATAACCATTCTGTTACCCATTGTGCTGAAAAACCAAGCGCATGGGCAGCATTTAATATATTCATGCANACAGCTCCTCCAGATAATCGCTGCTCCAATTCTGGAATTTTATGAGGTGATTGTATATCAGAAGTAACAACTAGCANTACCGGGGCCCTTTGAGGTCGTTGCCTTTCGGCCTCTATTTGCTTCTCTGTTGCCCTCTCGCCATACTCATTTGCAAAAATTTTGGCCGCAAGATCGCCTAGAACTTCCTGGCCTTCTGTTGTTATTACTTGAATTCGCCAGGGTCCAATTTTGCCGTGATCCGGGACACGCAAGCCTACTTCAAGAATTTGTTTTAACTCCTCTTTATTAGGTCCAGGGCTTGTAAGATTTTTGACAAGGACTGACCGTCTCGTTTTCAATAAGTCTATTGCTTCCATTATGATCCTCCTTTTTTAAAGGACAGTAGAGTTACAATCATCCCCCGTTTCTTTTTAGGCGTACAGATAAACACATTAAAGTGTCATAATATTTTACTCTGGNACCCAGCCACCCAACTCATTTAGAACAAGNTTCTGCAAAAGATCAATGCTGTCTTCCGAAGAGTTTAGGCAAGGGACATAAGTAAATTTTTNNCCGCCAGCTTCAANAAAGCTCTCNTTCAAACCTATCGCGACTTCTTCCAAAGTTTCAACGCAGTCGGATATAAACCCCGGTGAGATAATGGCTATTTTTTTTATGCCTTTTCCAGGGAGTTCTGTAATTACCTCCTGAATGTATGGTTTTAACCACTCTTCTCTNCCAAACCGCGACTGGAAAGNTAGTTTAACNTTTTCANCATTCCAGCCAAGTTCTTCTGCTATAAGCCGCGAAGTTTGTGCGCATTGGCAATGGTAAGGATCTCCAGCGTCCANATAACGTTTTGGNAGNCCGTGAAAAGACGTAAGTAGAACATCCGGCTCCCAGTCNAGAACTTTGATATGTTCCCGTATCGATTTTCCTAGAACCTTAATATATTGCTCGTTGTTGTAATAGGCCGGGGATGTTCTAATAACAGGCTGCCACCGCATAGACTGTAAGGCCTGAAATGCTTTATCATGCGCGCTTGCTGTCGTAGTCGCACTATATTGAGGATACAATGCCAATAGTAATATTTTACGACAGCCTTTTTCCCGCATTTCTTCCAAGCGGTCGCCGATGGCTGGCGTTCCATACCGCATTGCCCAGTCAACCTCAACNGANACCCCAATTTCTGTAAAACGGCGAGATAATGCTTCTGACTGCGCGCGAGTATGATGNCTNAGAGGGGACTCATCTGCAGNTTCTAGCCAAATCTCCTTATACGCTTTTGCGGATATCTTAGGCCTGATATTTAAAATAATGAGATTTAAAATCACGCTCCACAGGATCCGGTTTACTTCTATAACGCGAGGATCCGAGAGAAATTCCTTTAAGTAACGTCTTATACTCCAAAAGTCNGTCGCGTCGGGCGTNCCTAAGTTCAAAAGCAAGACGCCAATCTTTTCTTTTGGAATACTTGGGTGNCCGTCCGGAATATGTGGCGACAGTATTGTCTCTTTTATCATTATTATGCCAACACCGAACAAATAAGGGATTAAACCTCTGACGATTAGTCTATTCTAATTAGAGTGACTAGTTTTATTATTTAGGGGCTATCACCATAATCATTTGTCTACCCTCTAATTTTGGAAAAGCCTCGATTTTTGCCACCTCCTCGGTATCGTCACGCACCCTATTTAAAACGTTGACACCGAGTTCCTGGTGAGCCATTTCACGGCCCCTAAAACGCATGGTGACTTTAACTTTATCGCCTTCATCTAGGAATTTTTGAACATTACGCATTTTTACCTGGTAATCATGCTCATCGATATTGGGGCGAAGTTTAATTTCCTTAACTTCTATAATCTTTTGCTTCTTCTTCGCCTCATTCTTTTTTTTCTGGGCTTCGTACTTAAACTTGCCATAGTCCAAAATTTTGCAAACAGGTGGGTTAGTATTCGGTGACACTTCAACTAGATCTAAACCTTGAGCATCTGCCTCTGCTATCGCGTCTGCTGTTTTCATAACGCCCAATTGTTCTCCGTCTGATGAGATGCAACGGACTTCTTCATTCAATATATCAGTGTTAACACGCGGACCTTGTTTCGTCGGTTGCTGGTTTAATGGTGGTTTTGTTATCTAAAGCCTCCTATTTTTAATTACAAACGTTTATCAGATATATTAACTCGGCGGAGCCGATTCTTTCAATAGTGTA
>NZVJ01000090.1 GCA_002701455.1 Rhodospirillaceae bacterium | reverse complement strand
ATTAAGAAAACTTTTAACAAATGACGTTCTCTATTTTCCATAGTGGCAACCATATTGAACCCAGCGTTTTAGACTGTTTCATCCTGGCTAACTTTCCAAGGAACGTAGCGGGAAAAACGTTAAAACGAGATATTCGTGACATATATTTAAATAGGAAAACAAATTGAAAAATAAGGTTGTCGATAATCGTCCAACCATTTCTATCAAAGAATCATATCGGTTTTACTAATCATTGTGGATGTTGGCTTTTTTCAACAGGAAGTTGCTGATCATCTAACATATCTTGAATAATAACTTCTCTCAAAGTTTCGACATCCAAGTCATGTTGTAAAATAAGTTCACTACTAGCCTCTATAATAGCATCAACATCACCCATTAACTTAAATTGCTTGAAAATATCCGGCTGATTAAGGCCCATGCTCTCGCCCAATAATTCCATATAATTTGCAACTTTAAAGTTCCATGCTGCTTCATGGCCGCTAAATTCCCTGTGATCGTTGTGGTAGATGCCAACTAATATATCGACGTTTAATTTCTCGGCCGCTAGCAAGGTGTCTTTTATAGATTTTTTTAAATAATCTTTCATAGGAGCAAGAGCTGTTCCAGTATAACCTGCACTTCGGTGTCCCAAATCCACCACTTCCAATCCAGGAATAGCATCCAATAAAGTTTTAACCGCCTCTACTACCCCTAACTCTCCCGAATATTCATGCAAAGCTACGCGCTTTTCTACACGCTGCTGCAACAATGGTTTTAGTTTTTCCAGATGTTCCAGTAGAAAATTTGGAAACATAGTCATATTAAACGTACTGGATAGTATTTCTTCATACGTGGGCAATGCAACTTCGGAAAATTGTATTTGGCAAGTTGGGCACCAAGACAAGATTCTGGATGACTTAGACTTAGTAAGTTTTTCTATACTTTTAAGCGCCTGGCGAGCCGAGCCTTCTACATCACCAGGCCGGAACTGTAATATGCCACAACAAGTAGAAGGTCCCCCGTGAACCTCGTATGTAAAGTCGAGACGTTCCAGAATATCTAAGCACAACAAACCTATATGTGGGGTCTTTAACATATTGCAGCCTGTATAAAAAACTACGTCGGGAACATTCTTGTCTCCGGGGTGAGACTTAGGACTCAATCTTTCCAAAATGTCTGGCGCTAGTTGCAGACGCGATAAAACTCTTACTCCCCTGCTCATTTTTTGAAATGCTTTTTTCCCTTTAATCCTCCGACTTTCCAAATCCTCTCTACTGTTAATCGCTCTTCTAGCCATAGAAAGCATAAACCGCGGGTTGATCCCTTCCTCGCACACAGATTGACAAAAGCCACTTCCACAACATAGTTCAGCCCAGGCTTTAGAGTCTCCTGTTATGGTTTCCCCTTGAAGAATTTTAACAATACCCTTCCCAAGTTCTTCTGGGGACTCGGTCAAACCTGCTATCTTCGGTGTTGGGCAAACTGAGGCACAAGCACCGCATTTAGTGCAAGCATCTAATATATCGTTTACACGCTCATCTAACGATACGACAAATTGTTCAGCTGTTAGACTCATTCTCCCCCCAACTTTAGCTTATCACAGCCAAGCAACAGGGAATATCTATTTTTAGATTTTCCCTGTCGGCCCAATCGAGGAGCATTTATTTATGCGATTGTCGGATCGAGTCCTCCGAGTTGCCTATTTGACGCATGAACGCTAGGCGTCTACGCTCACTAGATACTCAAGCTCACGGAGGCTTCGCTATGAGTAATACGACACAACGTAAGCCAAATATAGTCTTCATCATGGCGGATAATCTCGGGTGGGGAGAACTCGGCTGCTACGGCGGCGGTTCTTTGCGGGGGGCGCCAACGCCACGAATTGATGAGCTTGCAGAAGATAGCCTGCGCTTGACCAATTACAATGTTGAGAGCGACTGCGTACCGACACGTGCCGCGCTCATGACCGGCCGTCAGGCAATTCGCACCGGCGCTTTTCAATCCCTACCGCCNGGTGTGCCCCAAGGCCTCACACGATGGGAGATTCTGCTTCCAGAACTCCTGAAAAAAACCGGTTACGCGACGGCCCATTTTGGTAAGTGGCACCTGGGCGATATACAGGAACGTATGCCGAGCGCGCGCGGGTTCGATGAATGGTACGGCTTGCCGCGCACGTTGAACGAAGCGTTCTTTACAACGACGGTGGGTTACGACCCTGAGGTCGTGCCTAAACCTTATTTAATGGAAGGAAAGGCCGGTGAAGAGTCGGTGAACTTGGGTGAGTTCAATTTGGAGACCCGGCGATTGATCGACGCNGAAGTTGTTGAGCGCAGCGTCAAGTTCATGCGCAAAAACGTTGAGGCCGGCACACCGTTTTTCCTTTATGCACCGACCACCCANATGCACTTTCCTAATTTGGCCCATCCGGATTTCGTCGGCAAAACGGGATTCGGCGAGATGGCTGATTCCCTGGCCGAATTGGACCATCGGGTCGGTCAANTNATCGATGAGGTGGACGCGCTCGGCATCCGCGACAATACGGTGTTCGTCATGTCATCCGACAACGGTCCTGAGTTCCGTGACCCCTGGCGGGGTACTGCTGGGTTCTGGCGCGGTACCTACCACACCGCCATGGAAGGTGGCCTACGTGCGCCCTTCATCATCCGCTGGCCAGGTTACATATCGGCCGGCGTGGTGAGTGACGAGATTGTCCACGTTAGCGACATGTACACCACGCTAGCGACGATTGGCGGCGCCTGTGATCACATCCCGACCGACCGTCCCGTCGACGGTAAGGACATGACCAAGTTCTTCTGCGGCGAATCCAAGTCACCTCGAGAAGGTTTGGTTTACTATATCAAACAAGATATGCGTGCCGTGAAATGGCGCGATTGGAAGCTGCATTATTACTGGGAGCCGGAGGTGAACCAGAGCAAAGGAAAGCTTGAGTCTCCCATGCTGTTCCATCTGGTTCAGGACCCGAAAGAAGAGACCAATATCGCGATGGGCAACAACTGGGCACTGGGGCCGATCCATAAATTGGTCGCCGAATTCAACCAAAGCTTGAAGGATTTCCCGCCTATACCGCCAGGAACCCTGGACCCGTATACCCCACCCTGGAAGCGAGGAGAACCTGCGACCGATTAACTAAGTGTTGGGGGAACAAATTAAAGAAAGAAAAGAAATGAACCTTCAAAAAAGTGAGTAAATTTTAACGATTCACTGTCAGCTTACTGGAAACAATATATTGAATTCTATGCTTTGTTCATTACTTGTCTAACGGCATTGGCTATCTTTTCACGATTAGGGAACACAGCGTCCTCGAGAGGCGGACTGTAAGGAATAGGCACTTGGAGTGCACAGACCCGTATCACGGCTTTTTTCAGGCATTTAAATGTAGTTTCATCTTCCGTAACTAAAGCGGCGATCTCAGCTGACGCGCCGCACGTGGGGCCTGCTTCATCCGCCACAATTAGACGACCTGTTTTTTGCACGGAAGATCTAATTGTCTCTTTGTCGAGGGGGACTAGCGTGCGAGGGTCTATGACCTCTGCAGAAATACCCTCGGCTTCGAGTATCGCAGCCGCCTCTAGGGCCTCGTGTACTAACCATGCTAAGGCGACAATAGTTACATCCTTACCCTCCTTCTTTATGTCGGCCACACCCAACGGGATAGTGTAATCTTCTTCAGGTACTGGCCCTTGCATTGTCAAAAGCCTGGTGGACTCAAAAGAAATTACCGGATTGTCATCGCGGATAGCAGTCTTCAGTAACCCTTTGGTATCGTATGGCGTGGATGGTAAAATCATTTTCAGGCCCGCTAGNTTCATAAACATGGAGTAGGGACTCTGTGAGTGCTGAGCTGCCATCCGAACACCACCCCCGACGGTTGCTCTATATAAAATTGGAAATTTTGTTTGCCCTCCAAACATGTAATGTATCTTTGAGGCTTGATTGACAATTTGATCCATTGCGACGAAAGAAAATGTAACCATTCGCCAGTCAATAATTGGCCTAAATCCGGAGCCGGCAGCTCCGATGCCCATGCCTGTTAGGGCNCCTTCGGCTATGGGCGTTCCCCTGACTCGACTATGACCAAATTTTTCAACCAGCGGTACGGGCGCATCGGTGGATAAATGGAACGTCTTGGGATCACGTTCCATTTCTTCTAGGAGTGCCTCCATACCTGCCTCTGCATAACTAATTTGCCGCATCGTTTTAGCTCCCATCAAGCAAACACATCTTCTGTAGCTTTTTCGGCTCCCGGAAATGGGCTATTTTTGGCAAAATTTACTGATTCTTCNACTTCCCGCAAAATTTCGTCATCCATTTGTTTCCATTCCTCAGTCGATAGNTGCCCCTGTTGCTGCTGTAGATGCTGCACGAGACGGTCGATGGGATCCTTTTTAAGCCATTCATCTATCTCTTTCTGCGGTCGCACGTCTGGTTGTGTGGGGCGTTCCGTATGTCTTCGATGCCGATAGGTCTTACATTCAATTAGAGTTGGTCCGTCTCCACGTCGAGCTCTTTCAACCGCATTGTGTGCGGCCTCATGGACTGCAAAAATATCATTCCCGTCAACTATGATGCCAGGAATACCGTAACTTGAAGCTCTGCTACCAACGTCTGGNATAGACAAAGCATTTTCTGCAGCGGTATTAACGGCCCATAAATTATTTTCGCACACATAAATCATGGGNAGTTTCCAAGCAGCTGCGATATTTAGAGATTCATGAAATGGACCAGCCCCTGAGGCTCCATCCCCAAAAAATGAAACGGCTACTCTCCCTTTTCCATCAAGTTGCGCCGCCAGTCCGGCTCCTGTAATNATGGATATTCCACCGGCGACGATTCCGTTAGCTCCGAGCATACCAATAGAAAAATCGGCAATATGCATCGAGCCCCCCTTGCCTTTACAATAACCCGTCTCCCTGCCATAAAGTTCCGCCATCATAAGATTGATGTCCGCTCCCTTGGCAATGCAGTGACCGTGCCCTCTATGTGTGCTTATTATCTGATCGTCGTTATCTAGGGCAGAGCAAACCCCCACGGCTACCGCTTCTTCCCCTATGTAGCAGTGGACTGTGCCATATATATCCCCCGCGACATAGTCATCTGATGCACGTTCCTCAAAACGCCTAATTCGCTGCATGGTTCGGAGCATTTCACGTTGCTTCTCTGGAGAAATTTCCATTTGGTTCTCCTTGTGTCAATGAGTGAAAAAGCTTACGACAAAAATATTGATCTGGCAAAAATCATTATCACCAATTTTTCCAGTTTCACTCTCAACGATCCGANGCTGCAAAACGCAGCGCGGGACACTTGGAGATAGGGAAAGANTAGAAATATCNCAGGATATNTGCGGATATAGCACACCATAAGTTCCCATCCCGCAGACAATTTTGTCACTTTTTTANGCCCGAAAACTACCCTCACACTCAATAAGCGGACAGCACCGTCTTTAGATTACCACTCACATGCTGATACTTCTACCTGCGGCCTGCCACAAAATATTTTCATATGAATATTTATTAAATCTCGAGTCAATTANTTGGATTCAATACGAAATACGATTTAGGCTAGAAAGTATGTAACGTTTGCTTTTAAAAAATGAGGGGTAAATATTACTTCGAATATAAGATTAAGAGATGCATGTACCCTATTGAAATTACTTTATTTAAAATGCTTGTGTAACGAACACGAAAGGCGGCGCTTTTTCCCCACCCGGCTAAATGGGACTACGCGCCGAGGATGTTAGATGACAGATTCGGACCTTTGGTTTTATCTCAATGGCAAACATGTACGCGGGCGAGACGCCTCTATCCCTCTTGGAGACCGCGGTATTCAGTGGGGAGATGCAGTTTATGACTCNATCCGCACNTACGGCGGTACGCCATTCCGTATGGACTTTCGGATTGAACGCTTTTTTCAAAGTATGCACTATGCCCGTATAACGCCGCCCTTCACAAAGGATGAACTGCGCAAAGCAAGCNCTGATTTGCTGAAGGCCAATGAGCCAATGATTGGTCCTAATGAAGACATAAGTATCAACTACTATGTATCTCGTGGTGCTATGAGCCTCACGGACGGACTCACACCGCCCGGTACGGCAGCAATAATCCCACGAAAAATCAATTTTGCTGGGTTTGCCAAGCATTACGTTACTGGCGCTCCCGGTGTAACGCCGTCGACACGACGTACACCGCCCCAAAGTGTCTCTCCAAAAGCAAAAATTTCCAACAAGATGAACCATTTCGTGGCCGAGATGGAGGCAAAGGCCCATAATCCGGAGGCCTATGCGATCATGCTGGATCTTGAAGGTAACATCGCAGAAAGCTCAGGCGCCAACTTCCTATTTGTTTCGGATGGCAGGATAAAAGTCCCTAATCTGCGCTATGTGCTATCTGGTGCCGACCAGGATAGTTTGTTTGATCTTGCCAGCAATATGCAGATTGGTTGCGATGAAGGGACATTTACAGCTTTTGATCTCTATAATGCCCAGGAGGCCTTCNTTACTGCCAATAGTATAGGAATCGTCCCAATTGTCAGTGTGAACGGCCTTCCGCTGGGATCCGGGGGGGTTGGACCTGTCACTCGCCGGCTAATGGACGGATGGAAAGAGCTTGTGGGTATCGATTTTGTAGAGCAAGGACTATCCCATCTACCTCCCGAGGAACGCGCAAACTTGACTGAACAGTGGAACAACATGGTCGCCTAGTATTGTAGAACGATTTTAAAATCGGCATTAATTAAAACCGGTAAAGGCTTTCACTATTCACCAACAGATATACATCATCGCAACATTGCTGTTTCGAAGGTTTTTTGATTTATTAACTATCGCTAAACCACAAAGCAGCCGAATTACTATAGGGAAACTAAATGCCATATTCAGGATCTGTGGATCACCAAGGGGTAAGCGCAATAAAAATGGGCGCTGTGAAGCATCTCGCGCCATGCCTCTTTTGATCGATAAAGAAATCCATGACAGCTTTTTCGCGCCTATCGCANGTTTTGATGATTATCTTGAAAAGAATTCAACGAATGTTACTACCCAATTTNGTAAGGTGATATTATGAATTTTCCCGTTCGATATACCCCTGGTTCCGGCTTAAGCAGTTTTGCCGGCAAACCCGATGAATTCCTGCGCGGCGAGGATAAACCTTCGAATTATCTGGCCCGGTGTCTCGAAACTATCAATGCCNAGGAGCCCGAGGTGAAAGCTTGGGTGACGACGCGCATTGACGCTGTTCGCGCCGAGGCGGCGGCGGCCGATCACCGCTACGCCGCCGGCATACCGCTTTCGCCCGTTGATGGGATGCCGATAGCGGTAAAGGATGTGATCCAAACGCGCGACATGCCGACCAAATTTGGCAGTCCGATTTTTGATAATCATGAAACCGGATTTGACTCCGCATCAGTCGATGCGCTGCGCCGTGCCGGCGCGCTCATCGTTGGAAAATCAGTTACCACAGAGTTTGCCTTTATTAAGCCTGGCCCGACGCGCAATCCATTTGACACAACCAAAACACCCGGTGGTTCCTCTAGCGGCAGTTCCGCAGCTGTCGGCGCCGGCATGGTGCCCGTGGCGCTTGGCAATCAAGTGGTAGGTTCAGTTATCAGGCCAGCCTCGTTTTGCGGTAACTACGCAATTAAGCCTACTCTCGGTGCGCTCCATATGGGCGAAGGATTAGGTCTGAGCCAATTGCATTTAGGGGTACACGCAGCGAGTTTACAAGACATGTGGGCAGTGGCCAGCGAAATTGCTGAGCGCGCTGGCGGCGACCCAGGTTTTCCAGGGCTTTATGGGCCTAAAACCCTTGGCCCAAAAGCGCAGCCGGAACGCCTCACTTTTCTTGAAACTGAAGGTTGGGAAAAATGCGACGATACCACCCGCGCCGCATTTACAAGCTATTTAGCGCAATTGCGCAATATGGGCGTGGATATTGTAACTCGCAGTGAGAGCAAATTAACTAACGATTTTGAGGTAAAAATCAGCGACGCCGTTCGCCTTTGCCGTGAGATTTGCTCATTTGAGCTGCGTTGGGTACTACGGCAGTATCGTGAGACNGGCAAACTGAGCGATGAGCTAACTGTATGGGTCGAAATGGCCGAGAAATTGACGCTTGAGGATTACCGCATGGCCCTGGCCACCCGTGCCCACATGAGGCAGGCGCTGGCTGAAGTAGCCCCGACCACTGACGCTTTCATAACATTGGCCAGTGTAGGCCCGGCTCCGCACATAGACTTCCATGCCGATTCCGGTGAAGCTGAATATGCCTACTTGACCGGTGATCCAGCTTTCAACGCAGTCACCTCCGCACTCGGCGCGCCTGCCATCACTTTACCAAAAATGGCCATTAACGGTATGCCACTTGGCGTACAAGTNATNGGTACGCCGCACCGTGACTGGGAACTCACCAACCTGGCCAGCTGGCTGGACACTGAAGTTGATTCTTTGTCGATCTAAGGCTATTGGGAGCGTTTACAGTCGATTTTCCAACCGCATCAAACGCCCTCAATAAGCGGACAGCACCGTCCTCAAATCGCTNCTCAACGCCNCGTGCTGATTACTGCTGAACCGGCGACGTGCCTGGTGTGTCATCTCACGATCAAGATAAGCATTTTAAGTTATTTACATAGCCGTACCACCGCCATCTATGATTAATTCTCCGCCTGTCATATAGGATGATTCATCTGAGGCGAGGAATAGTACCCCAGCAACGATTTCCTCTATGGAGCCCATTCGTCCCAGGGGAATTCTTGACAAGCGTTCCGCCAGGATCTGCGGGTCTGGGTTCGCTTGGCGCACCATCTCGGTATCCACCGGCCCTGGGAAAACCGCATTACTTCGAATTTTGTCCTTGGCGTGCTGCGCCGCGGTTACCTTGCTAAATATACGCACAGCGCCTTTGCTAGCAGCATAAGCGGGTTCTTGAGTGATGGATTGACCAACACCGGATACGGAGCAAATATTTATAATAGATCCCCCTCCCGCTTTACGCATAGCGGGAATCGCGTGTTTTGTTCCAAGAAAAACGCCTTTTGAATTTACCGCTTGCACGCGGTCCCATTCCTCTACTGTTCGGTCTTCGATGGGAACACGATTTATAAAAATGGCGGCGTTATTTACTAGAACGTTTAGTTTTCCATAATTTTCTATCGCTGTTCTTACGGCTGCAGTCCAGTCACCTTCGTTAGTCACATCTAAATGTAGATAGATTGCTTGACCGCCGTTACTATTTATCTCAGTCGCTACGGCCTTCCCTTCATCGTCTAATATATCGCCAAAGACAACTTTAGCACCCTCAGAGGCAAATCTTATGGCCTCGGCCGCACCTTGGCCTCGAGCGCCGCCGCTGATCAATGCAACTTTCCCATCTAGTCTACCCATGTCAGCATCTCCTTAAAAAAGCTACTGTACTTCTCAAACAAAAAGAAACATCCTAACTCAGCTTGGCTTCAGGTTACAAATCAGCATACAGATTTTGATGGGTAACTAGACCAGTGTAGATGAGTAGTCTAAATCAAACCAAGTGTGGATACAGCAATGCTGTAGCTCAATTCTTCGGTAAGTAAATTTGAGGTGGCGGCCAAGGACCACAGTGCTTCCCATTGATCATTAGAATATANCTTTAATCAATTAGAGCAGTAATACTTTTGTTTATATTGCAAATTCTATAAAACCTTACCCCTTGCTACAACAGCCTGTGTTTTTAACACTTTCTGTCCCTCTAGAAATATCACTTGATCGACCATATTACTCACTACGCATGCATGATTTGGGATAATTCTCACTTTCTGGCCGATCGAAAGCCCCGTTGGGCTATCAGAAACTATACAGGCATGCTCTTCCGATANTTGCGATATCATTAACTCTGGGTNGTCAATAATATGGCCATGACCTGTTAAACCAAATAAATCAGTTGTCAAAACCTTCGATCCTGCATCAACTACAGCCCTTTTGGATGTGGGTGTTGAGACCACAGTAGCGAGAACAGTAAGCGCACAATCCCCTTCACTACAAACCTTTCGCTCCATTAAGGANCGATCATTATAAATGTAAGTACCAATCCTGTATTCAGTTCCAATGGGTATTTTTTCCACTTCCCACATATTTGGAGACCCGCCTATTGATACAATTTCAACTGCGATACCTTTTGCTTCAATAAGATTTTTTGCCNCCTCTAAAAACCGATTTACTTTTTCTTGCTGGGAGATTGGCGGATAAGTCATTAAACCGCCAAACTTTAATCCAGGCATCTCATTAATCTCTTGAGCTAATAAACACGCTTCTTCTGGCGCTACAACTCCACACCTAAACGCGCCGGTATCACATTCCACAAGAACTTTAAGAGGCTTATCTACCTCTTTAAATGTTTCCGAAAGCCCTTTTACACAGACGCTATTATCCGCTACTACAGACAGATTACATTTTTTTGAAAGTTCTAAAAGACGCTGTAACTTGGAATGACCATAAATATTGTAAGTAATAAGAACATCGTCTATTCCCCCTTCGGACAACATAGCCTCTGCCTCGCTCACTTTTTGACACGTAATACCAATCGCTCCCGCCGCAAGTTGTAGTTTAGCGAGTTCTGGAACTTTATGGGTCTTAATATGCGGTCTTAAATTTAAACCTTTTTCATCGCAATAATTTTGATAATTTTTTATATTTTTATTAACCACCGCAAGATCAATCAAAACCGTTGGTGTATCCATTTCCGAATAATTCATTTTAAAACTCACAATATAAATGACTATTTGTTTCGTTATACCAGCAGAAGCACATAGAGGCTATGTTCCCGCTTCTTTCTGCTTTTTCGATTGCCGGAAAGCTGTTTTGGCAGTCGTCTTAGTGCCTGGGTTGGTATGCTTATATAAAAGTCGTTCTTCTAAACTTACAACTCGTCAGAGAACAGAAGCTTACCTTTAGGTGTTCAAAAACCACCCTTACACTTTTTGCCTTGCTAAGAGGGTTCGTTGCCCGTTCATTAATATCCTGAGTTATATGCTGTGGCGGTTTATGCCGTAGCCAAAACTTAAATTTACCGACCAGACCCTCTTGTGTTGGGATCAGTAAACCTCAATATCGCGTGACACTTACCCTCTGCCTCACCATGATACTTTTCGAGCTTAAGGACCGTTGATTTATTTTCTTCTCCTACCGCACATTTCAATGCCACTAAATAGTTCTAAAACCACCATCGGCCATAATAATACCGCCGGTTACATACGCAGATAAATCTGAAGCAAGAAAAATCGCTGGCCCAGCAATATCGACGGGTGCACCCGGTCTGCCAAGGGGCGTATGATCTAAAACCTGTTTTATCATTGCCGGATTAGCATCACGGGCCGACTTATTCAAAGGAGTTTCTATCAGGCCAGGACCAATCGCATTCACACGTATCCCGTGTCCTCCAAGCTCGGCCGCGAATGCCCTTGTGAGNCCCAAGACACCGTGTTTAGAGGTTGTGTAGGCGGCAGAGTTTGGCCAGGCCACATGCACAAACGACTGAATAGAACCGATGTTNATGACCCGTCCTTTGGTTTCAATAAGCTGGGGCAGAAACGCATGAGTAACATTGAAAACACCCTTTATGTTAACTTCTATGATATCATCCCAATCCTTCGCCACGGTGGCCTTATCGCCAGTAACTGGGGTTCGCCGATTAATCCCTGCGTTATTTACCAAAATTGATACAACACCAAGTTTTTCTCTAACTTCGCCTACCGCGCCCTCGCAAGATTCTCTATCGGTTACATCCACCCCAACATTAATTGCATTTCCCCCCTTCATCGAAATAGTTTTAGCGACATGCGATCCGGCCTCTACGTTCACATCTAAAATAGCCACTGATGCTCCCTGCTCCGCATAACCTATGGCGATACCCTCACCAATTCCCGATCCGCCACCAGTTACCACCGCTACATGCCCTTCCAATAGATTACCCATGATCCTTACTCCGTACCTTTAAAGAATTTAAATATGACCGAAAAGCGTAGACTAAGTCTAAACCAGTGTTATCAACAACAAACATATCAAAAATTGAACTGTACGGCCAATTTTCCTGTATCGTAAATGATCAAATTATTAATGTTCGGGATTAATTATTCGAGTTTTCTCTATATCCGCTGAATCGGATGCTTATATGGATTGATGCTATCTACACATTTTTAATTATGCCAATATTTTATCTACACCAGCGCTATCTCTTTTTTTTGGATTATCACTTGAAGACTAATGACCCGATTATCACACCAGTCCATACCGATAAAAAAAATCAACCCCAATGCTGAGAGAGCTTGTAAAAAAAGACTATGTTAAAATAGAGAATAAACATCTAAAAACCGCTAAAGCTAAATTTTCCCCCATATTTCAATGCCTTAGAAAAACTTGTTAACCTTTAATAACGTCATCGTAAACCTCTCGCCATTTTTGAATTGCGTCTATGTGGTCGTCCATTTTTTCAAGATTGGAGCCCATAGTTACAACCGATATATGGCTGCCTCCCGCCTCTGACCAGTCAATGATATCGTGGGGCCATTGATTAGGTCCACGATTGAATTGCTGAATAGCTTCAAAACCGAAACTGCTGACGGGGCGCCCAAATTCATTTAATTTTTTTTCGATGTAAGCCTTATGCTCTATTGCCTCTGTTTGGCTTCTTCCCGAAAATAAAAAACCATTGCCTATTCTAGCCGCCCGATCGTAGGCCGGCTTGCTAAAACCTCCTAACCAAATTGGTATCTCCCTTTCCGGCCTTGGCAGAATTCCAGCTCTAACTATCTTATGGTCACGGTCCTGATGGTTAACTAATGGTTCATTCCATAGATGACGCAGAAGAGAAATCTGGTTTTCCTGTCTCTTTCCTCTTCTTTTGAAGGTTTCTGGGATTTCGAGCCCTTCATATTCCACCCAGTTCCAGCCAACCCCAACACAAAGTCTCAGTCTCCCTCCCGAAAATAAATCGACATCCGCGGCCTGTTTTGCAACTAATGCGGTTTGCCTTTGAGGCAAAATTAGAACGCCTGTTGTTAATTCAATTTTTTCAGTGACTCCAGCGAGATAAGCAAATGTAACTAATGGCTCATGAAATGGATCATCAATCGTGTACGGCCCGGCTAATTTAGGGTTTCTATCCGAATGCTCAGCTCCAAGGACATGATCATACAGGATAATATGCTCGTATCCCAGGCTCTCCGCGGCTTGGGCAAAAGCCTTTACCGCACCAATATCCCCTTTAAGTTCTGTTTGTGGATAAACTACACCGGCTTTCATATTCTGTTACTCCAAAGTTCATTGCTATATATCGCCCTTCAATGAATATATTTTATGAAGATATTTGATTACATTTTTTAAAAGAAAGCAGGTAAATATTTTCCATGCGATGGGTTTTATCTGGATTAGGTCACGGCTGAACCGACGATGCGCCAAATACTTTATCTCACGATCATTATTCGCCGTTACCTTGCTGTATTTGTTACCAGTCTTATCATGTTTAACAGCAATACAGCTTTTTCCGCCAATAAGGCAGTTTATATCAATCTCTAAGTAAAAAATTTTGAGCTGTTTAGTTTTTTGATAAACCTATATCGTGAAGTTTATAAAAATTCTTTAACAAACCATCAGGTGATTAAAGCAAATGCTAAAATACCATTGTGACGAATTTAAAGCGTTGACATTTTTTGATGTAACTCATGATTTTTTGACCTCAAAACGAACACCTAGAAGTTATCTAGAGGGCTGCCTTGATCAAATCGCAAGTAAAGATGACGAAATAAAAGCTTTTGTGACATTGCAGCCGGAAGCTGCACGGAAATTAGCTGATGAAAGCAGTAAGCGATGGGCTAATGGTCAACAACTATCAGCAATCGATGGCATGCCAATTGGGATCAAGGATTTGTTGGAAACACGCGACCTCCCCACTCAAATGGGATGCGAAGCGTACAANGGATATTCCCCGGGAAACGATAACGCTCTGGTGTCGGCATTAAGAACCGCTGGCGCAATTATATTNGGGAAGACTGTAACCGCTGAATTAGGTGGAGCTCACCCTGGCCCAACCAGAAACCCATTTGATCTTGATAGAACCCCGGGGGGATCTTCCTCCGGATCAGCCGCCGCTGTCGCTGCAAGGATGATCCCTGTTGCAATCGGTTCACAAGTGGCTGGCTCAATAATTAGACCTGCTGGTTACTGCGGAAACTTNGCACTCAAACCAAGCCAGGGAGGCTTGCATAGAGGGGAACGCCAAACGACTTCTATGAGCACTCATGGCCCACACGCCGGTTCAATTGAAGATATGTGGCTAGTCGCCATAGAGATAGCCAGACGCACCGGCGGTGATCCAGGTTTTATTGGTCTGCAAGGACCTTCTACCCCGCCTGTTTCAGTGAAACCGAACCGATTAATTNTTCTTGAAACTGAAGGATGGGCCGCTCTTGACCCGAAAACAAAAGAAGGCTTCTCGCGCTTACTGTCACAATTTGAAACTAATGGTATAACGATCATTAAACGATCCATGTCTCAGTTNGTCGAAGAATTAGAACAAAAAGTTAGCTGTGCTGGAGACATAGCNAATTCAATAACAGGCTGGGAAAACCANTGGGCATATCGNAATCTCNTTAATCGAGCGCCTGAAAAGGTTAGCCAGCGGCTCAAAGATACTCTAGCTATAGCAGAGTCTATGACGCCAGAGGATTACGCTAAAAATCTACTGCTGCGAGAATACGCGCGTGAAGCCCATAAACTTTGCTCCCCCCTGGCTGATGGAATAATTACACTGTCCTGTCCAGGTCCAGCTCCCATATGGGATGGAGATCAGGATACATCTCATTTAATCAGTCGGCCCACTGGTGATCCTGTTTTCAATTTCGCATCTTCAATATTGGGAGCTCCATGCGTAACTATTCCCATGCTCAGTGTGGATAACCTTCCTGTCGGAATACAAATTATTACGCAAAGAGAACAAGATTATCTGGCTACTTCATTAGCGAAATGGATTCATGAAACAATCCCTACTGTTTCTATTTCCTGACGGCATAAGATGCTTACCGTTTAAATAATAGTTGGGTATTTAAAGGCTCTTATTTCGTCACCGGCAACGTTTTTGAATTTACCAATCATTGACTACGACTAAATTCCACAACACCACTGCCGGTGTCCCTCAACCAACCGACAGTACTTTTTGTTGACCCAACAAAAAACTGACGGCAGAATTACCCGGTTTTAACTGCAGAGAAAACTAACCTAGTGAACAACGTGATTGAAAAACGTAAACTCGGTAAAACCAATATAGACGTATCCGTTCTTGGTTTTGGCAGCGCCCCGCTTGGTGATATATATGAATTTCTTGATGATAAAATAGCGGTTACCACCGTAGAAACTGCTGCACAATTGGGGGTGACATTGTTTGATACTGCCCCCCTATACGGGCAAGGCATTGCAGAGCATAGGGTTGGAACAGGTCTCCGCCGAGCAAAATTAAAAGACTACATTTTATCAACTAAAATTGGACGTATTCTTAAGCCTGCTCCAAATGGGCGAAAAAAAATATCTCGTTTTGTTGGTGGATTAGAATTCGACATAGTGCATGACTATGGCTATGACGGGGTGATGCAGTCTTTTGAAAATTCCATGATGAGATTGGGCCTCCCAAAAATTGATATATTACTGATTCACGACGCAGATCCGTGGGCACATGGTCCAGAGGAAGGCCCTAAAAGGTATCAAGAAGCGATGGCAGGAGCCTATCGTGCTCTTGAGCAACTAAAGTCAGAGGGTAGTATCAAAGCTATTGGCTTTGGAACTAATGATCCTGTATATGCCGCCAAGTTTCTGCGCGATGGCGATTTTGATTGTTGTCTTTTAGCCGGCAGATATTCACTATTGGAACAACCTGCACTCGATGAAGTATTACCACTTGCCACGTCCAAAAATGTGGGTGTTATCCTCGGAGGAGTCTTCAATTCTGGAATTCTNGCAACAGGTGCGATTNATAATTCCAAATACAATTACACGCCCGCTCCAAAAAATATTTTAGAAAAAGTAAGAAAAATAGAAGCAATATGCCAAAATTATTCTATTCCTCTTCCAACAGTTGCCATGCAGTTTTGCCTCGGGCACCCACAAGTCTCTTCCTTAGCCCTAGGGGCAGTATCCCCAAATGAGGTGAAACTTAATATAGCCGGCGTCAAAACAACCATTCCCGATAGTTTGTGGAGTGACCTCAAGACGGCAGGACTGTTAAATAAATCGGCTCCCACCCCCAACGTTAAAAAAGATANAACGTCAAAAAATCCTTATGCTGAATAATAACGCTTAAAAAATAATGCACTTAAAAACTTAGCTCTCAGTAGTCTAATCCTGTCCTCAAAAAGGATCGGTGATCGTTAGGGGCGAACAAACAATGAAATCATTCTATATCCTCCCTTAATTCTATGCCAAATTTAGAGAAAATTTTTCTAATTTTATCATAGCAAACACCTATTCTGATGGTTTCAAAATTATCAAAGTCAATAATTGTTGATGATCTTCCTTTTTCATTTTTGTATTTTGATGTGCCGCCATCAATAAGGATATTGGCTGCCTTAATAACAGGAAGATCTATGTCATCTAAGTTGTACTTTGACCCAGTAAGAGACGTGTTTGCCGATGAACCTAAAACAGGCATTTCCAGTTCCATAGACTGTTTAGTCATTTCATTGTGAAATTCCCCTGCATTAAGAAGCATGTCTAATGTTCCTGTTTTTGTAGAATTTTCTAGGACCCAACCATCAACATTTTTAAACATAGGATGATCCCGTTTGAAAGGAGCCACAGTAGACATTGGCAAATTATTATCAAAAATTACGGCCTTGATAAGGTCGTGCTTCCATGAGTCCATTATCTGTATTTCTTTNAACAGCTCATAATTGGAAAACATGCCAGATGGCTTCCCGAATGATCTGTTTTTACATTTAAAAATAGTCTCAATAGATTTTTTTGAGTTCCCCACAATAGCATACGCTACATCTAAAGGAATAATGGCAACTCCCTCACTTGCTATTATTCCTAATACTTGCCTTGACTGTTCTGCCACATCATCTGCAACGATTTTATTAATCAAAAAAATTCATCCTTTTTTGTTAATTATTAAATATGTTATCACTTCATTTCCACTCAGCACTTGTCTTTACAAAAGCAAAAAATACCCAGAAAGTCTGAGATTGCGAGAAAACTCTAAATCCGGCGATATCAGCAGGCATAACATGCCATCAGTTCCCATTNCACGACTAAGTTTGTTTCTTTTTTGAACGAACAATAACCGCCCTTATCTTAATAAGCGGACAACACCGTCTTTAGATCACAACTTAAAATTATAACTAGATCACGGCTGAAGAATAAATGATAGCGTCATACCCGTGCGTATGATTACGACCCATCAACTCAAAAATAATACATGGTACGTCGGCAAAATAAGAGACCATTGCATGCAGTTAACCGATAGCATTTTTTATACTGGCCCAATCTTCTATTGCATCTTCATTTCCAGGGGTTAATTGCACGGTGAACTGTTTAAAACCTGCGTCTCGCAAAGCTTCAACACGGCCTATGATATCACTTTCCAAACCGGTAAAAGTAGTTTCCTTAATAAGAGTTTCCGTAATAAAAGGTCGCTCATTTTCTTTTACAAACATTAAATGACCTCGATGGTTCTCAAGCCAAGGCGCGTCTTTAGGCTCAAATCCTTTAGCCAGGTTAATATATCCGTTGACAGCTTCGGCTACCGAGTCCGGTACAGGATAGCTGTTTGGCATCCCTGCTAAAAATTCATCCGCACAACGATGTAATAAGACAGCGGCACGAGGACCCGCTTGAGCCATTGCCCTCGGTGAGTCGGCCCGCTCTCCCTCCTGCAAGATACATCCAAGTACAAAAGCAGTGGCCTCGAGGTCTTGTTTTTTCAGATCTGCTTTTTCCCAGGAAACTTGCATATCTTGTAATCCAGAAATTCCTTCATCGATGCCATTAAAAAAGAAGATCCAACCAGCGTTCATCTTCGCTGTTAAGGTTCGTCCTCGCGGGCCATATGCAGAAACATGAAGCTTTATGGGATCTTCTGTATTGATTAATCCAGCATCCGGGTTCAAAAATCGAATTTTGCGAAGCTTACCATCAAAATCTCTCTCGATCGTTTTCCCTGCCAATAATGAATAAACTACGGTTATATAATCCTCCATTTCTGCAAGCTTCAGAGCTCCTAGTCCCATAGCTCTTCGCCCAGTAAAACCAGTTCCGATACCAAAGTCCACTCTTCCCGGAGCCAGCTGATTTAAACTAGCCAGCGCATTTGCCGCAACAGGCGCAATTCGATTGGATGGGATAAGAACACCGGTTCCTAATCTAATTTTTCGGGTTTTAACAGCCGCCGCCCCCATCGCGACGAAGCAATCCGCACTCAACATTTGCGTGTCGTAAAACCATGCGTTGGTGAACCCGAGCTCTTCTGCACGCGCAACTACTTTCCAGGAATCAGCGGACGTCGCAAGTGCTATTCCAAAGTCCATGTGCCCCCCAAACTCCTTTCAAAAACCTGTTTAAGAAATCAATTGGTACTGGATAAGATTATACATTGCTTAAACTGCGATCGGTATTTTAGCCCATAAACGTGGACTAAAATACTAACTTTATGCTCTAATTAGCAATGCTTTGAAAATCTCGCGATACTTTTAGAGGTTAACTATACCCTTTGGAAGGAATTGGTAAATGCTTACGCCAAATGAAATCAAACAATATAACGAACTTGGATATGTAATTCCCAAAAAATTTAAATTGGAAGCAGAGATATTAGCGGAACTACAGCACGCGCTTGAATTTGTATTAAAAAGCAATCCTGAAATACAGCCAGATAGAATTATGAACCCACATTTAAATGGCGGGAAGCCTTATGGAGTAATTGGGCATAAGAGGTTTTATGAACTTGTTCATAACGAAATAATTTTAGAAATGGCTGCTGACGTAATGGGTCAAGACCTAATTTTGTTATTTACGCACTTATTCTGTAAAAACAGTAAAAGTACGCGTGTCGTTCCATGGCATCAGGACGGCCCATTTTGGCCAGTAAAACCAATGAAGTCGTGNACTGTTTGGTTGGCGCTTGATGATGTGGACAGGGAAAATGGCGCGATGAAAGTAATACCTNGTTCCCATCANNGNAAAGNNCTNANCCANNATTTAGTNACAGANCCAAATTCNACCCTAAATAGGGAATTGCCGGTTNAAGANGTNGATGAACATNATTCTGAATNTATAGAATTAGANGCGGGCCAAGTGTCAATTCACGACATNGGATTAATTCATAGCTCGGCTGCCAATTCCTCNGGTCGCCGCAGGGCCGGNNTCGCACTCCGCTATATGCCGTCATCCTGTCACATGTTCCGCACAATGCCAAATGCTGCGGCCTCTTGGGAAGATATGCCAATGGAGTTGGTATCTGGGAAAAATATTAATCCGGGAAATAACTTTTCGCTCGGCGATTTCGGAAAGTCTTGGTGATCTGCTTTTGTAAATGGGTTAGGCCTGAAATAGAAATGNTTAGTAAAAAACCGTTAGCTTAACACTTTACTTCAAAACTTTTACGCCGTTTGCTGTCTACAACTAAAANGAAATCCGTACACATAATTTTAAGTCTACGCTCCNTGGAGGATCAAAANCCCTCATATCAACAAGCGATTCGTGACTTTTTTTTGGTTTATTATATTAACGGTTAGCCAACTGCAGATATGATTATTATTAAAATTAGTAGAGCAGATGGTATTCCTTTTAATCCGTTANTAAATAAGNAGAACAGAGAATGAAATTTCTTTTTTGCTTCTTATGTTTAAACCGATAATTAAAATGGCTTAGTCTTTTGGTAAAAAC
This sequence comes from Rhodospirillaceae bacterium, assembly GCA_002701455.1. GTDB lineage: Bacteria > Pseudomonadota > Alphaproteobacteria > Thalassobaculales > Thalassobaculaceae. The sequence continues at coordinate 2,521 of NZVJ01000090.1, read as the reverse complement.
ACGTTATCCTATTCAGAATTCGGTTTTGTTTGATTGGTTATTGAAGATCAATGGTTGTCCGTGATTTAAGNTTTTTCTTTTACTTTGTTTCAATTTTAGCGTTTTTCACCCCAAGCCTCGCTGGTGCACAGGGTGTTAATCAGAACACACCAGATCAAGTCAGAAGAGCCTACGACAAAGCCTTTGAAACCATGTTTAAGGACCCAGCCAATCTAGAGAAAACTTTCTCTTTCGCTGGGTTAGCAATTAAAGCTGGAGATTTTGAAGGGGCTATATCGTCACTTGAACGTATGCTCATACTTGATCCAAATTTACCTAGGGTCCGTTATGAATTAGGGGTGTTGTACTTCAAGTTAGGGTCTTACGATGTTGCAGCAACTTATTTCGAAGAACTGCTTGAAGATAAAAATACCCCTAAAGTACTTGTTGAAAAAGCAGCTCCTTTTATCGAAGAAATAGAAAGCAGGCTTACAAACCACAGTTTCAGCGGGAGTATTTTTTCCGGAATAAAATACCAAACAAACGCTAGCTCCGGCCCAAGATCNACAAAGGTAAAACTCTTTGGCGCCCCCTCTTTTTTACCAGATGAATTCACGAACAAAGGAGATTTCGATGTCTTCGCCTCAGGTAGTATCAATTACAGCTATGACTTCCAAAGCGAACCAAAAAAACTGCTGGAAGCCGGACTAAATGTCTATGGGAACGAGCAGTTCGACCAGACATTTGTGAATGCACGTGTAATAGACGCACACATCGGCCCGAAATTAATTGTTCCATTAGCTTTTTTAAATAATCCAATCGTCCGACCTTTTATCGCTGGCGATTATTTAATTGTTAGCGAAGATGAAAGCTACTACAGCCATGGAGCTGGTTTTAGTGCAGATATAAGAGCAACAGAAAAACTAAATTTAAATCTAGACGCCCGNGTAATGGCACGTGAAAACAAGGATGCGAGTATTTTAGATGGTTTTCGTAATCGCATGACAATNAACGCAAGTTATATCGCCTCTGAAACGATGCAGATACAATTTTCATCGATTGTTGCCACAGAGGAAACTAAAACAAATATCCAAAATAACAGAGATTACACNTTGAANGCATCNATTAACAAAACGTTCAAAGCACCCTTNAATTTAATAAAAGATCCCCTCTCCGCTGGNTTAAGTTTTGGNGGCTCGTTTCGTGAATACGCNGGCCCTAATCCAACCATCGATCCCGANACCACAAGAAACGATTATACAATACGNTTTAGTCCGTCTTTGACCATACCTGCCGGAGANACTATGGCGATTTTANTCTCTGNTGGGNTTACTCGCGTGGATTCNAATATACCAAACTCTGAATATGATAATATCTCTGTTACACTTGGAATATCAAAACAGTTCTAGCTTAACGCTGGGGAGAAAAATGAAATGACTAATTACAGAGACAATTTCACAAGAAAATTGGTTCCTATATTAGTGATTTTTTCTATGGCGGTACTCTATCCTCACCAACACGCATTAGCTGCGAAGGATGTTACTAAAATCGGGGTTACAACCATTGTAAAAAACAAGGTCTTAGGTGAGCCTCCTAAAATGGTGCANCGCAGATTGAAGACNGGTTTGGAAGTCTACTTNAATGAGAAAGTAGAAACCGGTCCNGTTGGCCGAACCCAATTATTATTTAAAGATGGGACAGCGATAACGATCGGTCCAAACGCAAATATGACCATTGATAAGTACGTTTTTGATCCNAATGCCGGTACTGGGGATATGGCACTGAGCGTTACCAAAGGCGTTTTTCGTATTGTTGGCGGGCGAATATCCAAAAGGAAACCTATAAAATTGAAAACACCCGTAGCGACGCTTGGTGTCATGGGCGGAATTGTTGTTGTTGATCAGGCCGCAAATGGAAAACTTAATGCAGACTTTTTATTTGGCAATAAAATGACGGTGACGGCGAATAACGTCACCGTGACAACTAGAATCCCCGGCCGATTTATTAGCGTGACAGGAAGCGGGCAGGCACCTGGCCCCTCTCAAAAGCGTGATCGTGCGGAAATGAAGAAGAATCTAGAAAAATTAGAGGGTGGTGGAGCTGAGGAAAAAAGTTCAGCTCCCGAGGAAAAATCTCCACCGCAAAAAACGGAAACTGCCAAATCCGACGGAGGAAAATCCGANNCNTCNGATGATAAAAAGACCACTACAAAAGCAGCTTCTAACGCCCCTGCTGACGAAAACGAAGAGGCACCTGCATCTAACGAAAACCCATCAAACACTGCAACGCCCGAAGGATCGCCATCTCCGGAGAATGAAGAAACACCCCCTCCCCCAGGCGGAGGAGGAAACGAACCCAGCAAAACAGGCAGTCAGGGAACTGATGCTGGAAAAACCGAAACGGCTGGCGCNCCTNTGCCNGGNGGCGAAGGCGGTCCAATGCCTATGCCNGGNGGTGAAGGCGGNCCAATGCCTATGCCNGGNGGNGAAGGCGGNCCAATGCCTATGCCAGGCGGTGAAGGCGGGCCAATGCCTATGCCAGG
>NZVJ01000089.1 GCA_002701455.1 Rhodospirillaceae bacterium | reverse complement strand
GTTCAAGGACTGAATGAAATTGTGAGCTTCCAGCAGGAAAACAAAAGGTCAGATGGGTTTGACAAGCTTGCCGACGAGCATATTGCTTTGCGGCTGCCCTTTTTCAGTGAATTGACGGGACAGCAAAGCATGCTTGAAATTTTAACCGGATTGGGTGGGCTAGCTGTGGTGATTACTGGGGCACTTCTCGTAAATACGGGAGAGATTGAAGCGGGTATTTTACCGTTGCTCGCAATACTTGCGATGTCTGCGTTTTTACCTGTGTCCGAGATAGCACAGATTGGAAGACAGCTGGCNGATACGTTAGGGTCAACCCGGCGGTATTATGGGCTCGAAAATGAGCCAGTAACNATAAAAGACGGNGCAAATAACAAAATTGGGGAAAATAATTTTGATATAGCCATTCAAGATATCGACTTTTCTTATCCGGGACAAAATCGACACGCTTTAANAAAAGTAAGCTTTTCTATTCCATCAGGTAATACAATCGCTTTAGTAGGCACCTCCGGCGCAGGAAAAACTACTTTGGCGCAAATATTGATGCGATTTTGGGACCCTGACAGGGGAAAGATAAAGTTGAATGGAGTTGATCTAAGGGACTACAACTTGGAGACATTAAGAGCTCAAATCTCTTTGGTGGCCCAGGATACTTATCTATTCAATGATACCTTGCGTGCCAATATCCTAATAGCCAGACCGGAAGCAAGCGAAGCCGATTTGCAGCAAGCAATAGAAAATGCGGCTCTTGGTGAGATGATAGCAGCTTTACCTGATGGATTGGAAACAAGGGTTGGTGAACGAGGTACAAGCTTATCAGGGGGGCAGCGGCAACGAGTGGCAATAGCAAGGGCTTTTCTAAAAGATGCGCCGGTGCTGATACTTGATGAAGCTACAAGTCACCTTGATGCTGTCAATGAAACGGCTATTCGCAAACAGCTGGAAGCTCTGAAAACAAACAGAACAACAATCGTCATAGCTCATAGATTATCTACTGTACGTGATGCGGACAAGATTATTGTAATGGAGGAAGGTAAGGTAGTTGAAATGGGAAGACATGAGGAGTTGCTNNACGCGGGAGGCCTCTATGCTCAGCTTATTTCTCGCCAACTAGCCAGCATTCATAATAGTTCATGATTATCTTCGTGGTCGAAAGTATCAAGTGGGTGAATAGGCCTGCGTAGCTTTTTGTAGTTTACTTTNCGAATATTTACGCGTGTTGGGCCAGGTGTATCAGCGGTCAGAATTTTATCGGCATAAGGACCAAAAGTTGCTCTAAAATGTGAAGGTGACTTNACAAAGACTAACTTAGGAAGAGAAAGGTCGAGGCCAACCGAAGTAAATTGTGCTACGTCCCATTCCAGGCCACTTACAGACCGGATAGCTACGCGCAGCGAACCTACCGCAAGAACGACAGTTAGTCCAAAATTCATTTCTGCACCNTCTAAACCGGCACTCATTTTGAAAAGCCCGTCTGTTATCGTTTTTACTATTCCTTCAACCTCCATGGGTTTGCCATCCTGCTTTGATAGCGTATGACCAAGACATAACTTTACAGCGGAGCCTACTCCTTTTTTTGCGGCTTTTAATGCTCCTGGTGCATCTACAAGTGTCAAATAAACAAGNGCCGGACCCTGNTCAGCTTTTTTCTCAATCAGTGTTTTAAGNACTGTAATATTATCTCCACCNGCCCCTCCGCTGGTNGCGTCGCCACAATCGCCAATAATCGTNACACCAGGACCCTTTAGCCCCGAGTCTATTGCGTCTTCAAGCGTGGTTAAAGATGGCAGTAATTCCTCTNTGCGAGCCCAGACCATTTCACAAATTGTGTCAGCGGCTTTTTGTCCTTTTAACGGATTAGCATCGGAACAAACCAATGTCCCAAAACCTAAATCCTCAAAATCAAGCCACGGCTGAACCATAAAATACGAAACGGCTAGGATTTCAGTATCTTTTTCTAATTCNCTTGCCGTTGCTACTACGTCTACCATCGGACCATCAGTNGTTCGGCTATTGACGGGACTTATAATCATGGGCTTTTTCGATATAGACATTATTGGCCGCACTTTCCCCAATATAGTATCAATTAATATACGTGCNGTCTTTTGGCCGGTTTCAAACATGTCTGTATGCGGATAGGCTCCATATCCTACGAAAAACGTATTTGGCTTTAAAAGCTGNGGAGTTACATGGGCGTGAAGGTCCAGAGAGACGCCGANAGGTATATTTGGGGGGAGACACTCTAGTATTCGCTCTAGTATCTCCTTCTCACAGTCTTCTTGGTCTTCAGCGGCCATGCTTCCGTGCAGAGCTAAGAGAACGCCGTCGACGGGTAGTGATTTATTCAACTCGTGCGTTAGACTACTTAACAAAAAGTCGAGGCATTCTCGTGTGAGTGGTCCACCACAAGAACCGTGTGTGGCTAATAGGGGAATTGGGATGCCGCCCGCGTCCTCTATTGACGATAGCATTCCTGTTAGCTCAACCTTAGTGTTTTTCAATCCATGAAAAACTTCTTCTCCTCGTCTTATATACTGTGCGGAGAANTGGTCAATTGAAGTTGAGAATGGAACAAAAGTGTTTGATTCTTGGATTATTTGAGCAAGGGCGATCCTCATTTACGAGCTNCCGGCGCAGATAATTTTTTAAAAAAAATGATGAAAATCAATATTCATCAATTAAGCCAAGCTTTTCTTCTTCTGTAATGTTTTACATCTTTGAAGCTTTTCTTATCGCCGTGTGAAATGCCAAGATAAAATTCNTTCACATCATCATTATCGGCCAGTGTGGCAGCATCGCCTTCCATAACAATTCGGCCGTTCTCTAGAATGTAGCCCGTCTTTGCGTATTTAAGGGCCATAGCCGCATTTTGTTCTGCAAGCAGAATAGATACTTGCTTTTCAGAATTCAAAAGNTTCACAATTTCAAAAATTTCTTCGACCAGTTGGGGAGCTAAACCCATTGAAGGTTCATCTAAAAGCATTAATTTGGGACGGGCCATTAAAGCTCTGCCAATAGCGACCATTTGCTGTTCCCCACCGGATATATAGCCGGCCAAAGACTTATAGCGTTCCTTTAGCCTGGGGAAATACCCGTAGACCATTTCCAAGTCTTCTGAGATGCCGGCTCTATCTCCGCCTCGAGTGTAGGCACCTGTTAGAAGATTTTCCTCCACAGTAAGGTGTTCAAAGCAGTGCCGGCCCTCCATAACCTGTATTACACCTCGTCTTACTAGGGTACTAGGATCGAGGGCTTGGATTTCATTATTTTGATAATTTATTGAACCTTTCGTTACTTCTCCTCGTTCTGTNCCTAGTAAATTGGAAATAGCCTTGAGTGTTGTCGTCTTTCCTGCTCCGTTGGCACCGAGGAGGGCCGCAATGCCCCCCTCTGATACCTCAAGAGATACTCCCTTCAATACCAAGATCACATGATTATAGATAACCTCGATATTGTTGACTGAAAGTAAGTTCACTTTATCGGTCATCTCTTTCTCCATCAAATTTATCAATCGAGATATCCCGATTATGNGTCCCTAATTAATCAGCTGCAGGAACGTGGAGTGATGTTATTTTCCTTCGCGAACTTTGCTGCGTCGGCCTCCATTAATGGNCGAACGAGGTCCTTCATAACGGGGATCCAATCGCTAATAACCTTCCACGTCTTGGTACTTGCATTCCACTGTTGGAACAATACTGGATGTCCTCCTTCATGGTCATTACAAGTGACTTTCATTTCGGGGAATCCTTCCAAACCAATGCGTTTCCAATCTGCATTACTCATTGACATATTTTCGTATGCCCATTGCATTTGCTCGCCGTTTGGTACTTTTACGCCAAAATTTTTCTGAGCACGGCTTATGGCTTCTACAACCATTACGTGGTTAAACATCCCGCGAATGTATAAAACCTCGCCGATCCTGCTAACATCGCCGGCGCCAAGTCCTTTATCGTAGACGTGTTTTTTCATATCTGCATGAAGTTTTGTTCCGTCTCCAGGATTATGGAAGGTTGCAGCTATGTACCCATTACCGCCTTTCCCAGATGGGATAACGTCGTTTTCAGAACCNGACCACCAGTTTCCTATAAAACGATCCATCGGGAAGTTCTGAGCTGATGCTTCTTTAAGAGCAACCTGGTTCATGACGCCCCATCCTGACATAAAGATCCAGTCAGGCTTTTTGCGCCGAATTTGCAGCCATGTAGCCTTTTGCTCTTGGCCAGGATGGTCAACTGCGAGAAGTGTTAAATTAAAACCGTATTTATCTGCCATCACTTTAAGTGTTGGGTTAGCTTCTTTTCCATACGCAGAGTTATGGTAGATATGGACAATTTTTTTACCCTTTAATTTATCCCATCCACCTTCTTTTCCAGCGATATAGCTGACCACTGCGGTAGCTTGAGACCAATATGTTGCNGGGAAATTGAAAACCCAAGGGAACACTGATCCGACTGCTGCAGAGGTTCTACCATAGCCCATGGTCAGAAGAGGTATTTTGTCTTTGTAGGTTTTTGGGATTAATTGATAAGTAATACCAGTCGAGTTTGGAATAATTGTCACAGGATTTTTTGACTTCATTTTTTCGTAACACTCAACGCCAACTTTGGTATTGTAACCAGTTTCGCATTCTTCGTACTTCAGTTTTACACCGTTCACGCCTCCATCACGTTCATTGATCAACGTAATATAATCCTTAAAACCGTTAGCGAATGGTATTCCGTTCGGTGCGTAAGGACCTGTTCTATAAACTAATGCCGGTATAAATATTTCATTAGCTGCAATTGCTACTTCGACGGCTACCATATTGGCTAGACCGACACCAGTAACAATTCCAAGCGCAAGCTTTTTTAAATTCATAATCATTCTCCCTGTTTGTGTGGCTCTTTAAAAGAGCCCTCCCTAATAAGAACCTTAGCCATTAAAGCAACATAAAAAAAGCAAAATTTGTTTAATAAGGTAGAGGCCAAATTCTTAATTTTTCTTTTATTATTTGCCACAGTCGTGCAATTCCATGTGGTTCGACGATGAGAAAAAAGATAATCATCCCNCCAAAGAACATAAATTCAAAGTGTTTAGCTGTGACAGCCTGCATCCCGAGCCCGCCAACCATAAAATTTGTGAGAGCTATAGGGGCTAAAATAATAAAAGCTGCGCCCACAAAGGAGCCCATCATGCTTCCAAGACCTCCGATTATAATCATAAACAAGACTTGGAACGATACGTTAATATCAAAAGCTTCTGCAGTTTCAACACTGCCTAACCATAGCGAAAGCGCCATGGCGCCGGCTACACCGACATAAAAGGAGCTTACAGAAAACGCCAACAATTTCGTCTGGAAGGGTCTAAAACCAATCAACTCCGCTGCAATGTCCATATCGCGTATAGCCATCCACGAACGCCCAATTGGCCCCCTGACCAAATTTTTTGCTGCCATTGCCAGCACGATGACAAATAAAAGGCAGAAAATATACCTATGCATGGCATCGGCATTCGGACCAGTTACAGCAAACCCTAAAACTTCTCTCGGAGGCATCGTTATCGTACCGGACGGCGTATAGTTTTGAAACCAGGCCACCTTGTTGAACAGCCAACTTAAAAAAAACTGAGCTGCTAGTGTCGCCACGGCTAGGTAAAAACCTTTAATTCTTAGCGAAGGTATNCCAAAAANAAGCCCAACACCTGCAGTAATTAGGCCCGATAGCAAGAGCGTAATTATAAATGGTAATTCCGGAAACCCCGTGGTTAGCTTATAACATGCCACTGCACCCACAGCCATGAAACCACCGGTTCCCAGAGACAGTTGTCCGCAGTAGCCTGTGAGCAGGTTCAAGCCAATCGCCGCTAGTGAAAATATTAGAACTGGAATCATTATGGCTTGAAAGAAATATTCCGTCCCAAAATATGGAATTACAACTAGTGCAAAGAGGAAGAAAGCCACAACACACCAAAGGTCTTGCCGGATAGGAAAAACGGCTTGGTCACTTTGATAGCTTGTCTTGAATTGGCCAGATTCTCTGTAAAACATCCTGCCTATACCCTTTCGATGATCTTATCACCAAACAGACCCTGAGGCCTGAAAAGCAAAAAGACTAAAGCCACAACGTAGGCAAACCAATTCTCAATGGCACCGTTTACAAGTGGTCCCCAGTAAACTTCCGCTACTTTTTCTCCCACGCCTATTATTAGCCCGCCAACAATCGCACCAGGTACTGAAGTAAATCCGCCCAATATCAAGACGGGAAGTGCCTTAAGTGCGATAAGTGACAGACTGAATTGCACTCCCGATTTTGAGCCCCACATTATTCCAGCCACTAATGCAACCAAACCGGCCACTGACCATACAATTATCCAGATGTTTTTTAAGGGAATACCTACCGAGAGCGCAGCCTGGTGATCATCGGCTACCGCTCGTAATGCTCTGCCGGTGCGTGTGGACTGAAAAAACACGGCTAGCACCACAACTAGGAACGCCGCTATTCCAGCGGCCCAAAGATCAAAGACCTGTATTTGAATTTCCCCAACCATAAAACTGCCCGATGGTATCCCAACGTCTAGCGCCTTTACTTCACTGCCCCAAATAGTGTCCCCAAGGCCTTCAAGAACGAAAGCCAATCCAATTGTGGACATAAACATTATAATGTGATCCTGATTAACAAGAGGTCTTAGAACAATCCGTTCAACTGCGATAGCGAGCCCAATCATTACGATGAAAGTCGCGATAATAGCCAACCACGCAGGAAGTTCGGGAAGGACTTTATCCAGGGAAAAGGGCATTGTGCCAGTCATTAACCCTACAAGGGTAAGTGCTGCAAAAAGAGCAAATACCCCTTGAGCAAAGTTGAAAACGCCAGACGCTTTAAAAATAAGCACGAATCCGAGAGCAACCAGAGAATACATTACACCCGACATTAATCCCCCAAAAACCACCTCAAGGAAAAAAGCAGGATATTCAGCCATCTCCAGTATTGGGCCGATTAAAACCAGATTTATGAATTCCATTGAACCGTCTTTCTGTCAGTCACTGTCCATAACTCCTTGAATACATATCTAATTGGATACACCTAGATAAGCGTCAATAACTTTTTGATCGCTTTTGACTTCGTCTGGACTGCCGTCCGCTATTTTTTCTCCGTGGTCTAATACAACCACCCGATCCGATAAATCCATCACGACACCCATGTCATGTTCTATAAGCGCTATCGTGGTTCCGAATTCATCGTTTACGTCGAGGACAAACCTGCACATGTCTTCTTTTTCTTCTAAATTCATCCCCGCCATTGGCTCATCCAAAAGAAGCAGATCAGGCTCCGCCGCAAGAGCTCGCCCCAACTCCACTCTTTTTTGCAAGCCGTAAGGCAACCGGCCAACGGGAGTTTTTCTGATAGCTTCTATCTCCAGAAAAGAGATAATTTCCTCAACATACTGGCGATGTTTAATCTCTTCCTTTTGAGTGGGGCCGTAATAAAACATGGAGGGGATAAGACTTACGTTCCATTTATTCATTTTCAGGTTGCGCCCCGTCATAATATTATCAAGAGTGCTCATTCCTTTAAACAGGGCGACGTTTTGGAACGTCCGTGCGATACCCCCAGCGGCAGCTTCATGCGGACGCATTTGTTTGCGGACCTCACCTCGAAAGCTGATTTTCCCTTCCTGCGGATGATAAAACCCATTGATAACGTTCAACATGGAAGTCTTACCGGCTCCGTTTGGCCCTATAATAGCTCTTATCTCGCTTTTTTTAATATCGAAGCTGACGTCGCGGATAGCTCTTACAGCACCAAATGAGAGCGTTATGTTTTCGACAGTGAGAATGGCCTCACTTATATTTTTCTCAGCAATTGACATATCGCCGCCTTTGAAAAAGTTCTGTTGTTCGCATTGCAAGTTTAATAAAAAGGCTCATTTCAAAACTACAGCTTTCTTATTTTAATAGCTGATTTAAGACCAAAGTTTTTAGAGGCTTTCGCATCAACTGCATCTTTACCCCCATAAATGGCATCTATTAATTTATTATATTTTTCGGTGACAAACCCCCGTCTCAATTTTCCCATCTGTGTAAATTCACCATTTGCCGAGCTAAATTGGCCAGGAATTACAACGAATTTTTCTATTTTTAATCCGGAGTTATCTGTGTCATCTGATAAAATGGTGTTGATAGAGTTGATTTCTCGTTCTAAAAGATTTGCTACTATATCTTGCTGTGAAATCTCTTCATCAGCTGGAATATTCTCATCAGACTTTTCTAAAAAGCCGCCCACTTTTTCGTTATCGATTGAGATTAACGCGCTTACAAAATCCCTGCCTGCACCAAATACAACAGCATTTCCTATAAAGTCACAAAATCTTAGTTGATTCTCAATATACTGAGGGCTCACTTTCACTCCTGCCGTGGTACTTCCCACTTCATCTGCTCTACCTATCAACCGCAAAGCCCCGTTTTCTGAGAGTTCTCCTGAATCTCCACTTTTAAACCATCCATCTTCAATGAGAACAGAATTAGTGGCTTTCTCATCCTTGTAATAACCTGAGAAAATGCTTGCGGTGCGGTATTCTACTTCTCCATCCTCATTAATCCGCAGTTCAACGTCGGAGGCTGGCTGCCCCACACTATCCGACCGGACCTCATTTTGCTGGTGAAGGCAAACATAACCGGACGACTCAGATTGAAGGTATAGAGGCTTTAAATTTATTCCCAATGCACGGTAAAAGTTAAAGATTCTACTATTGATTGGATCGCCTGCATTGTACGCAACCTTTATTTTATTGAACCCAAGCGTATTTTTTATGGGGCCGTAGATCATAAGGTTTCCGAGAAGGTACGCAAAACGGTCGATTAGACCAATATCTTTACCTGAAGTGATCCTATCACCGACCCTATTTGCAAGCTTCATAAAGGAATTATAAAGAGATTGTTTAAGATTGGAGGCACCGCCGATTCGACTAGTAATTTCCGCGTGCACCTGCTCAAGAATTCGCGGAGGCGCCAAAAAATAGCTAGGGCTGATATCCCTTAAATCGGCGAGCAGTGTGTCTGGGCTTTCAGGACAATTGATCGTGAAGCCTAAAGTGTTATGCTGAGCATAAGAGATTAAGTGATCGCCTATCCAGGCTATCGGCAGATAAGCAAGGACGTTTTCGCGAGAATTAATTAGTTCGTGTTTTGCTGACTTCAACCCTGCCGAAATCAGCGAACGATAGCTTAACATCACACCTTTAGGCTTTGCTGTTGTTCCTGGGGTGTAGATGATGGTAGAGAGATCGTCACCCTTTCCAGCCATTACTTCGTCTTCAAAATTATTTTTTCCATCTTCCTTTGCTGAACCGCCAGCTTCAATTAACCCATCAATCGAGTGGATGTAATTTTGTGCGTAGCCCCTCATCCCTCTTGGCTGTTCAAAAACCAAAAACTCAAGCGATTTGATGTTTTCTTTTACGCTCTCAACTTTATCGATTTGTTCCTGATCCTGACATATAGCTGCTTTTATTTCGGCATGCGCCAGCAACAGCTGGAATTCCTCGTTGCTCGCGTCAGAGAAAATGGGAACAGGGACACCCCCGAGAGATTGCGTAGCCAGCATCGAAAGGTACATCATGGAGGTGTTTTGGCCAATTATGGCAACTTTATCGCCTCGCTTAAGACCCTGGCTAGCTAATCCAAATGACAATTTTTCCGCTGTATCTTTCGCTTGCTGCCACGTCAGCGTCTGCCAGATCCCAAGCCGTTTCTGTCTGAATGCAGGTTGTGAACCACGTTCCCTTGCATGCTTAAGCAATAGTTTTGGAAAAGTATCTTCTGTAAGCGAGATGTTATCGACGCTGTCCAAATTTTCACTAGCCATTTTTTAAAACTTCTTAACTCAATCTGCATTAACTCGATTGTAAATCTCTTGTAACGTCAACGCGGGCTTTTCCTTCGAAATCGTTACAGGTGAAATCCCAAACGC
>NZVJ01000088.1 GCA_002701455.1 Rhodospirillaceae bacterium | reverse complement strand
CGATGGATTTTCTTCAAAAGATGGATTTTCCTGGCTTGAAGAGCCAAATCCCAATAAATACCACGCCAGTGAAGCTGTCTGAGACACCGGGTGCTATCAGGCAACGAACAGCAAAACTAGGGGAACATACAAGCGAGATCTTAGATGCTCTAGGTTACTCACTCGATGAAATATCTGAGATGCGAGACGCCAGGGTTGTCTAATGCTAGTTTGTTGAGGTCTTACTTTTATTTCAGTGTCTAAGAAAATAAATCTAGGTAAACTTGAAATAGATAGGCGCTCGTTAGGGAGCCAGCAAGCCCCCACGCAATGTAAACCGAGAAAATAGGTCTTTTGACGAGCGCATAAACTGCCATCGCTGCTGGTACACTGCTAATCCCTCCTGCGATTATAAAGCCCATCACTGCTCCTGGGAGCATGCCGAGTTCCATTAGTCCATTTAAAGTAGGTATAGCGGCATAGCCATTCAAATAGGCTGGAACACCCAGGATCACGGAACTAGGTATAGCCCACCAAGCATCAGCACCCAGCCAACTTCCAATAGTCTCGGCTGGAATATAGGCCTTCATCAGACTTTCTATAAGAAATGCTAATGTCAGCCATCTGAGCAAGAACCACCCACCTGAAAAGCCTTCTTTCCAAAAAATCCGGGATCTTGTTTTGTCTTTCCAGAAGTGCCAAACGATGAGTTTGTTCTCAATCTTTGAAGTTGAAGCGCAGCTAGTTGCACAGCAATTGGTGTTCAGCGTTCTTAAAGGGTCTGAGAGCCAGGGACGATCTCTAAAATAATGCAGACTTAGACCTGCCGATATCGCAATTAGGATCGCAAACGTTAGTTTAGCTAACGTAAATTCCATTCCAAATACAGGTACCATAAGCAGGAACATAGAGGGGTCCATTAGCGGTGATGCCAGACAGAATGCCATTACTGGCGCTAAAGGAACACCAGCCATAAGTAATCCTGCTATTATTGGGACGACGCCACAAGAACAGAAGGGCGATAGTGCCCCAAAAAGGGAGGCTATAATAATGGCTTTATGGGGGTGCCCAGAAAATACCATACTAATTTGTTGATCTAAGCCGGTTGCTTTAGCGAAGGATGCCAGGAATATGGAAGCTAACAAAAAAATGGAAATCCCGCTCAGTGCGCTTGCGGTGAAGGCAATGCTTTTTGTTAGTTGGGTCGGCGCCAAAAAACCTACAGATAAAAGTATGAGGGCTATGAACACAAGTACCTTATCTGCGTTTTTGAAGTGGCTCTTCACATCGACTGTTTCAGTAAAGAATGTCATCCTNCGCAACTCTTAGAATTTTATTTAGGACTGATCTTAGTTTATACTGCAAAAAATATTTCACCTTTTTACTTCGCGGATATTTTGTCGACCTCGTCTATTTCAGATTGTGACATCACCCAGCCTATGGCCTCGACATTTGCATCTATTTGTTCAGGTCTTGTAGCACCCGCAATAATGCTTGCGGTAGTGGGCCGTGATGCCATCCAGCCGAANGCAAGTTCTAAAATACTATGGCCAGCTTTCTTAGCAAATGCATTGAGTTTATCAACNATTTCGAAATTTTCTTCGGTCAAGTAGATGCGATTGGCGAATGTTGGCATATCTGTCAGTCGGGCTCCCGCGGGCATTGCGGTCTGTTTATATTTTCCAGTGAGTAAGCCGCTCGCTAATGGAAAATATGGNAGAAGACCGCAACCATATTTTTGCATAGCTGGGATAAGTTCGTCTTCTATATTGCGATTAAGAATATTATATTCATCCTGACAGGACACAAATCTACTTAGTCCCATGGATTTTGAAAGCCATTGAGACTCTACCACCTGCCAAGAAGGTAAATTGGAGCAGCCTATATATCTAACTTTTCCTTGTGTGACCAGATCATCTAGTGCCCGCATCGTTTCATCAAGCGGAGTTAAGGGATCGGGTTGGTGGAGCTGATATAGATCAATCCAATCGGTTTTAAGCCGTTTAAGGGAGTCCTCTACTGCAGACATAATATANCTTCTNGAAGCTCCTATTTTCGTNCCATCGTCACTCATTGCCATCCCAAANTTTGATGCAAGGACGATCTCTTTTCTTCGGTGACCAAGTATTTTTCCCAATTGCGTTTCTGAGCCGCCACGGCCGCCATACATATCCGCTGTATCAAATAGAGTTATGCCGCGATCAAAAGCACGGTCTACAACGGCCCGTGTCTCCTCNAGATCTAAGCGCATGCCAAAGTTATTGCANCCAAGNCCAACGAGCGACACTCTAAGTCCNGAAGACCCAAGATTTCTATATTCCATCGTCTACTTTCCACAGTTGAAAAANTAGAATTTGTTATTTGGAAATTCACCAAGTTAACTTAAGGAACTTTCTACAACAAATTAATTGTTATATGCTAAAGCAATTTTTTTTTTAAGCAAAGCAATATTNTTCTTGGCAAAAATGAGCAAGGCAATTATATCATAGCTTATGGAACGAGAAGATTTAGACAGAAACTTCGGGTTTTTACTTCATGACGTAGCTAGGTTAATGCGAACGCTGTTTGACCGGCGTGGTAGAGACCTAGGCTTAACTAGGTCTCAATGGTGGGTTTTGACAATGCTGTATGCTAAAGAGGGCGTTACACAGTCAGAATTAGCAGATTTAATGGAGTTAGAGAAACCAACATTAGGGCGCCTATTAGATCGGTTGGAGGAAAAAGAGTGGGTGGAGCGGAGAGCGGATGAATTAGATCGGCGTGTGAACCGTCTCTTTCTTACCGACAAAGTACAAGAGGTCATGAGAGCATTACGAAAAACTGCTGCAACAGTTAGGCAAGAGGCTGTTGGAGATATGACAACTGATGAAAGAGAGAGATTCATTGATACACTAATTAAGATTAAAACTAATTTATTGAATGTAGACGCACATCGCGCCAGTGGCTCATAAGATCAAAATAATTGGAATTCAAGGATAAGGCAGAGCGAATGGAAGACAACCAAGACGCGGATAAAAGCCCGCAAACAGAGACAACGATAACGAAATCAAGCCCTAGGATTGGCCGGCTAATTGTCAGGATTTTCCTGCTAGTGGTAATACCGGTAATTGCAGTGGTATATGGCGCGCAGTGGTACGAAAAAACCGGCAGATTTATTGAAACGGAAAATGCATACGTAAAAACTAANGTGATTGCTATAAGTGCTGATATTGACGGCAGGGTAACGGAGGTATTTGTCGATGAAAACCAAATTATCTCTAAGGGTGATCTACTTTTCAAATTGGATCCAAATACTTATGTTGTGGCTATTCAAATGGCTGAATCAAAAAGAGAAAAAGTTCGACAGGATATTTCGGCCTTGNAAGCAGAGTATTATCAAATATTAGCTGAAATAGACGAAAAAAAAGTTAACGCCGCTTACAAAAAGGCCGACGTTGCTTACCATAAAAGGGAGGCCAGGCGGCAGCGGATGTTGATAAAGAAGTCGATAACAACAAGATCGAGACTGGATGAAGCAGAATCGAAGCTAGACGAAGCCGAGTTTGAACTTCTAGCGGCAAACCAAGAAGTGATGACTAGAAAGCAAAAAATAAAGACTGTTCTGGCTAGACTGGGTGGAGACCCTAATACAAGTTTTGAACAGCACCCCGATTTCATTAGCGCAGAAGCGCAGTTGTCTCTTGCTAAGATGAATTTGGGTTATACTGAAGTGAGAGCGCCGGTTGGGGGTATTGTCACAAGACTAAAACTTGAGCCTGGGGAATGGGTAGAGTCAGGTGAACCAGCTTTTGGTATTATTGCTAATGATAGGGTTTGGATTGAAGCAAATTTGAAAGAAACNCAGTTAACACATGTTTTANAGGGACAGAAAACNACTGTTGAGGTGGATGCTTACCCTGGTGTNGTTTGGCAGGCAAAAGTAGCAAGTATAAGTCCAGCTACGGGGGCAGAGTTTTCGGTCCTGCCTCCCCAAAATGCTTCCGGTAACTGGGTAAAGGTCGTTCAACGTCTCCCCGTTCGAATAGAAATTTTGTCCACTGAAAACAAACCGCCTCTAAGAGCGGGTATGACTTCTACTGTTTCAATTGATACTAAGCACCAACGAAATTTGTGGAGAAGTGTGGCGTCGTTTTTCAACGATTTTTAATATAATATAAGCGATTCTGCGGTCTAATGATCACTGAGACTGAGAACGGGCCATACAGTGTCTTTGGTCATCAGTAATTAATAAGCATTAGTTTACCTTGTTTAATAGGTTCTAAACTTTAGTTCCCGGCGATGGTTATCCAGAATAAAATTTGTTNCGCATAGTTGTTTCTGAAAACATAGGCTTGCGTCGCTATGCGTAATACCGATATACGTATATGTGGAGGCCCGAAACGGACAAGCGTATCGCCAACCCGGTCAGGTCCGGAAGGAAGCAGCCGTAACGATTATTGTTTGGGTCGTCTTCGGTCCTCCACCCAAAGAACTTAATTTTATTTGCGNGTAAACAGCAGAGGCAATGTTACTACGATGGAGTATAGGGTACTAGCACGAAAGTACCGACCCCAGAGTTTTAGTGATCTTCTAGGACAAGAAGTTCTAGTGAGAACCCTTAACAATGCCTTTAGTCAAGGACGGTTAGCGCACGCGTTTGTCCTTACGGGAGTGCGTGGTGTTGGGAAAACAACTACNGCTCGAATTATAGCTAAAGGCATTAATTGCATTGGTTCGGATGGAAACGGCGGTTCAACAATAAATCCATGCGGAGTTTGTGAGAATTGCACCGCAATAATGGAAGATCGACACGTGGATGTCATGGAAATGGATGCAGCAAGTCGCACAGGTGTCGATGATATACGGGAGATTTTAGATGGAGTCAGATATAAACCTGTAGTTGCAAGAAATAAGGTTTACATCATTGATGAAGTTCACATGCTGTCGCGCAATGCATTCAACGCACTTCTCAAAACACTGGAAGAGCCTCCTGAAAATGTAAAATTCATCTTTGCCACAACTGAGATAAGAAAGGTGCCTGTAACGGTCCTTTCAAGGTGTCAGAGATTTGACCTGAAACGATTAAAAATGGAAGATCTTACAAATTTATTTTCGACTGTATGTCAAAAAGAAAATGTTACAATTGAAAAAGATGCTTTAANTGCTCTAGGCAGGGCTGCCGATGGTTCAGCTCGAGATGGGCTATCACTTCTCGACCAAAGTATGGCCTTATCGTCAGGCAACATCACTGCCGCAGTCGTTCAGGGTATGCTAGGGAATAGCGATAGAGGAAATATATTAGAGTTATTTGAAGAAACTATGTCGGGTAACCTTCAAGGGGCATTAAATCGTTTGGAGAGGATGCACCAAAATGGAATTGATCCTTTATTGATTGTTCAGGATTTACTGGAAGTTGTGCATTTAGTGACAAAATTCAAAGTGCATCCTCTCCATATAGAAGACAGTATATCTGACTTCGAAAAACAAAAAAGTGTCGAGCTAGCCAAGCAAATTCCTATGGTGCAACTAGGACGAGCTTGGCAAATGTTATTAAAAGGAATTGCCGAAGTTCAGAGTTCCTCTTCACCTTTCTCGGCGCTGGAGATGTTGGCGATACGAGTTGTGTATTTAGCTGAAAAAAGAGAGGACACTTCAACCAGGATGTCCACAGAAGAGGATCAAAAAAAAAAAGCTGAACTAAGCGGGGACGAAGAAAAGCCTTCGAGCGCAGCCGCAAGAAGCCAACGTGTTGAACGGACTATTGAAAATGATGGGGAAATTGAAAATCTTCCGACCACCTTTGTTCAAATTGTGGACATCTTTGAGAAAAAAAGGGAAGCAATCATCCATGCTAATCTAATTGAAAAGGTAAAGCCGGTGAAAGTAGAGGCCGGTTTAATGGAGATTGAAGCCACGGATGACCTTGATAAAGATTTAACAGGACCTATCGGAAAGCTACTCACAGAGTGGACAGGTATCCCGTGGCAAATTTCATTGGTTCATAGTCCTGGTGAAAAAACCCTAAGAGAAAAAATGGCAGACGAGGAGTCTGAAGCTAAAGAAAAAGCAAAAAATGACCCAATAGTATCCTCCGTGCTAAGTAGTTTCCCCGGCACAAAGGTGCAGTCCGTCAGGAAAATAATGCGTCGCACTGATAGTAAAAACTAGTATTATATAAATCACAACAGTTTGAAAAATGAGCAGGTAAAAAATGAAAAATTTTGGTCAAATGATGCAAAAAGTTCAAGAAATGCAGGAAAAAATGCAGGATATGCAAGAGCAAATGGAAGACTTGCTGGTCGAAGGAAGTAGTGGAGCGGGCTCGGTGGTTGTAGTTCTTAACGGCAAGGGTAATATGCGCGGCATAACAATTGATCCCAGTATTGTTAATTCCGAGGAAGTCGAAATTCTAGAAGACTTGATCGTCGCCGCAGTAAATGACGCAAAAGTAAAAGTCGAAAGCAAAGCATCTGAAAAAATGCAAGAGATGACAGGAGGCCTCCCTTTACCTCCTGGTTTTAAACTTCCGTTTTAGGATCAACACAATGAAGTCGCATGGCCCCGGTGAATTGAATAGAATGATAAATCTTTTATCGAAACTTCCAGGTTTGGGGCCGCGTTCGTCCACACGAATGGCGTTGCAGCTATTTAAGCAACGGGATTCCCTAATGAAGCCCTTAGCAAGGGCAATATCGGAAGCGGCTGAGGTTGTAACAGCATGTGGCGTATGCGGAAACCTTGATTCTGCTAATCCATGCCAGATCTGTAGCGATGGAAATCGCAACACTTCTACTATTTGTGTTGTTAAGGAAGTTGGAGACGTTTGGGCATTAGAAAGATCTGGAGTTTATCGCGGTTATTATCATGTTTTGGGGGGCTTGCTTTCAGCATTAGACGGCATCTCTCCAGAAGACTTAAGATGCGAGGATTTGATAAAACGAGCTTCTAATCCAGATGTCAAGGAAGTCATCCTAGCTATGGATGCCACAATAGATGGGCAAACTACTGCCCATTATTTAAGTGAAGTTTTGTCGAAGACTAACGTAAGCATCTCCAGATTAGCGCGTGGTATGCCAGTTGGAGGTGAACTGGAATATTTAGACGATGGCACCATAGCTCAGGCACTTAACGCGCGTGCGACCCTTTAACCAGCGCCAAAATTTTTCGAATTAAACCTTTGGTTTGTTCCAGTTTTCCCCAAAATACAATTTCCTGCTGATGATTAAAAATTATCTTTTCTGCTTCGAGTTTCTGTAAATATTGCTACCGGGTCTTTGGTGTTTAAGCCTAACCCCTCCGCAAAAGACGCATCGTCGGCTCTGAGAAATGGGTTAGTCCCTAATTCATCTGCTAAGAGCGTGGGTATTGTAGGAAGGCCATCGGCCCTCATGGCCTCAAATTTCCTGATTCTTTTCTGTAACGCTGCATTTTTAGGATCAATATCCTGGGCAAATTTTGCATTAGAAAGTGTGTATTCATGGCCGCAATAAATCTTGGTCGAAATAGGTAATGAGCGCAGTTTCTTCAAAGAATCCCACATTTGCTCCATTGTTCCTTCGAACACTCTCCCACAACCAAGAGCAAAGAGTGTGTCGCCGCAGAATAGCGCATCTGAGTCTTTAAACCAAACAGCTATATGCCCATGAGTGTGCCCAGGAGTTTCAAAAACCAAACCCTCGTGCCCACCAACATTAATTTTATCACCTTCTTTTACCATTTTGTGCATATTTGGAATTCTGGATTCCTCTGATAGAGGGCCAATAAGGGTGGGGTTAAATTTATCAATAAGTTCCTTATTCCCACCTATATGGTCACCATGATGATGAGTATTCAAAATGTGGGTGAGTGTCCAGCCACGAGTTTTTAGAGCGTTAAGAACGGGGGCTGCTTCTGAGGGGTCCACGACTAGTGTTGTTTTATTTGAGGTGTCGTGAGCTATATATATGTAGTTATCTGAGAGCGCAGGAACTACAATAATCTCAAACGGGGTCATTATATATTCTCCAGTGAACTTCTTTTTTTTGAAAGATAACATCAACAAACGGGAAGCGCCAATAACTAAGGTGCTGCTTGAATAAGGAGGAAGAATGAAAATAGAGCATATCGAAGTTATTGAGATGGAAATGCCGTTTGATAAGGGAATAAGCAAAAACGATCAGGTGGGTTTTTTAAATTGGGGTAAATTGGATTTCTGTCTTATCAAAGTGGAGACAAGCGGCGGGATTACAGGTTGGGGTGACGCATTTAGCTTTCAATGCAGAAGACCGGTAGCAGAGGTGCTGAAGCATATGGTTATTCCTCGTGTGATTGGGAAAGACGCACTTGATATAGTTAATATCAATAGTGAACTCCAGCAGGCGCTGCACCTGTTTGGACGATACGGGATAACGATGTTTGCTATATCGGGGCTAGATATAGCTCTTTGGGACATAGCAGCAAAGGCTGCTGGGTTACCCCTTTATAAATTCTTGGGTGCATCCAGTGTGAAGAATGTACCAGCATATGCAAGTTTATTCCGTTATGAAGATCCTGAGTGTGTAAGAGACAGAGTTACCTATGCTAAAAAATTAGGTTACCAAAAAATTAAACTCCATGAGATAGGTATAGAGGAGATTGGAGCTGCGCGTAAGGCTGCCGGTGATGGAACGCTTCTGATGGTTGATGTTAATTGTCCATGGACGCCCGAAGAGGCTCGAATGATGGCCTTGAAGATGAAACAATTCGACATTCATTGGCTGGAAGAACCGATTAACCCTCCAGAGGACTTTGATTCTTTAGCAAAACTAGCGGCTGATACTGGCATTTCCATAGCTGCTGGTGAAAATGCTTGCACCGCATTTGAATTTAAAAAAATGATGAGTAGTGATGCAATTAGTTTTGCACAACCAAGTGTAACCAAGGTGGGGGGGATTACAGAGTTCAAAAAAATAGCAACATTAGCAGAAATTTTTGGAACTCAGCTTATGCCGCACTCACCGTATTTTGGTCCAGGATTCTTAGCCACGCTCCATTTAGCGCAGAGTATACCAAACTCGGGTTGGATAGAACGGATATTTATTGAGCCCGAAGCAGGATTGTACCCGAAAGAATTATATAATCCGGTGAAAGGCAGTTTTAGAGTTTTGGACGATATCGGACTTGGCGTAGAACCTGATTTGGATGTAATAAAAACTTACAGGGTTACTTAACTCGTCATCAACTATTTATTCAGTTAGGAGCTACATGTACTTGGATTCAGTTGACCTAGCAAATTTCTATAATACTGGTTTAGGGCATGTTGCCCGGCGGTTGATACGCCGTAAAATAAGGTCTATCTGGCCTAATACAAGTGGGCTAACAATTATAGGGCTTGGATATGCTACACCCTTCCTGCGTCCGTTTCTGATGGAAGCTGATAATGTATTCGCGTTAATGCCCGCTCAGCAGGGTGGCACATATTGGCCGGTTGATAGTTCTAACAGGGTCGTGATTTCTGAAGACGATGAACTGCCTTTCCAGGACTCATCCATCGATAGAATAGTTTTGGTGCACTGTATGGAGTGCACAGAACATTTGAGACCTATGCTCAAAGAAGTTTGGCGTATCTTAACAGGCGATGGCCGCTTGATTGTAGTTGTCCCAAACCGGAGTGGAGTTTGGGCCCGAACCGAACGTACGCCTTTTGGTTTTGGGCAGCCGTATTCAAGTTCCCAGCTTTCCCGATTGCTGCGGGATGGTATGTTCATTCCGGAAAAAATGGAAAGGGCTTTATTCATACCGCCATCTGCCAGAAGAGTTGTACTCAGGTCCGCCAGTGGAATTGAAGATCTTGGCTCTCGGTGGCTAAAACATCTCGGTGGTGTGCTTATCGTAGAAGCTGCCAAACAAATTTATGCGGCAAGCCAAATTAAAAAAGCAAGGAGCAAGGCAAATAGAATGATCCCGGTTTCGTCTGTCAGATTTATGAATTTAGAAAAATACTGAGCAGTTAAAAAAAGAAACTTTTGCTTTTTACTTAATGCTTTGATTTTTCGCATGAAAAAACTATCGAAAAACTATTTTACATTTACGGTTACGACCTTAATGTTTAACAACAATGAGGTATAAGAATAATATTTCATATGCTTGTTGGAGCGCCTAGATTAAGCCTAGCTCGACCACAATTCTTGTGATGTAACCAGAGGCGGAGATTAAGTTTGAAAACGCTTGAGGAATTGAGAAAAGAAATAGACCAAATTGATGAGGAGTTGCACAATCTCTTAGTTCGCCGAATTGAAATAGGCCAAGAGGTTGCTAAAGCCAAAAAATTAAATTCTGGGTTTAATCTTCGGCCGGGAAGAGAAGCGCAGATACTGAAGCGCCTTGTTCTCAGAAATACCCCGCCCCTTTCGGCAACTTCTATTTACCGAATTTGGCGTGAGATTTTAAGTGCAAACTTAAATCAACAAACTCCGATAAAATCTGCTGCTTATCTTCCGGAACGATATTACTATACCATTGCCAAAGACTATTCTGGCTCATCCTCTAAAATTTCAGAATTTGCAAGTTCGAGGGAAGTACTAGATCAAGTTACAAATGGCTTAGCGCATATTGGAATGGTCCCTGGGTTTTGGGACGGCACCGATGGTGAATGGTGGAGCGATTTCGCTGAGAGTTCTAGAAAAAGTGGCGTAAAAGTTGTTTCTATTGTTCCGATGATAAAGAGCGAGGGAGTTACACGATCGCTAGCGATAATAGCCAAACAGAAACCAGAAGAGACTGGCGATGATACTAGCTTGTTTGCTATTAAGGGTGAAGTCGATAAAAATTTTGGCTGTGTTATTAAATTGGGTCCTCATTGTCTATGGAAATTAGTATTAGTGGACGGATATGAAGAAATCCTTCAGGTTCCGGAAGGTGTGGAATACATTTGTCTTGGAAACTTCGCCAATTTAATACCAAACTCATAATATGAATGACTTTTGAGGTAAAAATGACTCAACCTAAACCGAGGCCAACAATAGCAGAAATGGTTAGGTATCAGCCAAATCTGAGGGCGCCTGAAGCAGATCGTATTATCAGACTTTCGGCGAACGAAGGCGCGTTTGGCCCTAGTCCAAAAGCATTACAGGCCCTCAATAATCAATCTGGTCTTTTGCACTGGTATCCTGATGAGGAACCTATAGAACTTGCTGAGAAACTTGGTGAGAAGTATGACTTGGACCCAAAAAAAATGATTTTTGGTTGTGGGTCGGATGAGTTAATTATGGCGATTTGTCAGGCATATCTTGATCCTGGCGACGAGGCAGTGCATACAGAATATGGGTTCATTATGTATCCCATGTCTACTAAAGTGGCGGGCGGTTGCCCTATAGCGGCTACTGATAATAACTTTAGGGTCGATATCGACTCTATATTGGATCGTATTAGTAGTCGTACCCGCATTGTTTTCCTCGCTAACCCGAATAATCCTACTGGATCATATTTATCGCGTACTGAAGTCGCTCGACTCCACAGCAAACTGCCCAGCGATGTGCTATTCGTAATAGATGCGGCTTATTCCGAATTCGTTGTACGTAATGATTATTCAAGTGGAGCAGAGTTAGTTGATGCAGCGGAGAATGTTATAATGCTGAGAACATTTTCTAAACTATATGCATTAGCCGGCTTGCGTTTAGGATGGGGGTATGCAAAACCTCATATTATTGACGCCCTTCATGTTGTTAAGCAACCTTTTGGCGCTAACAGAGCAGCCGTTGCCGCTGCTATAGCCGCTCTTGATGATCAACAATTTGTAGATAAGGCTGTGGAACATAATGAAAAATGGAGAACATGGACGGCATCTAAATTTGAAAAGCTTGGCCTGCTTTGTCTGCCCAGCATTACAAATTTCCTAATGGTCAAATTCCCAAATGAAAAGGGAAAAACAGCAAACGATGCGGGTTCTTTTTTGACCAGTAGAGGAATATTGACACGTGGAATGAGTGGTTACGGCGCACCCGATTATCTGCGGCTTTCTATTGGGACCGAAGACGAAATGAAGATCGTTTTGAAGAATGTTACAGAATTTTTGGAGGGAGCGTAAACCTGTGACTAACTATGCTAATAATGAAAGCACATTTATTTTCAATACGCTCACAATTATTGGTATCGGTTTGATTGGATCGTCTCTGGCGCGTGCCTTAAAGTCAAAACCGGGATTGGTGAAACAGATAATTGCTTCGGATAGTAATAAAGAAAATCTAGCTAAAGCATTAGAACTAGGAATAGCGGACAGTACTTGTGAAAATATAAACGATGCTGTTTCAAACTCCGATTGTGTTATTCTCTGCACACCCATTGGAACTTATGAAACAATTGTAAAGAAGATTGCGCATAGTCTGCCTGCGGGCTGTGTTTTAAGTGATGTGGGCTCTGTAAAAGCTGAACCTATTGAAAATATAGTTCAATATCTTCCTTCAAATGTCCATCTTGTCCCTGGACACCCAATAGCTGGAACAGAAAAATCCGGCCCAGAAGCGGGCTTTGCAAGTCTTTTTGAAGGGCGCTACTGGCTGTTAACACCTCTGGAAAACGCAGATCGAGAAGCAGTTTTTAAAATGCGGCGATTATGTGAAGGTATTGGTGCCATGGTGGAAGAAATGGATATTAATTATCATGATAAAGTTCTGGCCATAACCTCCCACTTGCCGCATCTCATAGCCTATACAATTGTTGGAACAGCTGATGATTTAGAGGATCAAACCCAAGCCGACGTTATTCGCTTTTCGGCATCAGGGTTTCGGGATTTCACTAGAATTGCCGGCTCTAATCCTATTATGTGGCGGGATGTATTCTTAAATAATCGCGAGGCAGTTTTAGAAATGTTACAGAGATTCTCAGAGGATTTAACACTATTGCAAAGAGCCATAAGGTGGGGTGAGGGCGACGTGTTGGAAGCTCTTTTCACTCGCACCCGAGATATAAGACGTGGTGTTATAGATGCTCGACAGGATGTACCGCCATCACCGGACGATACTAAATAGTTCAGTTATTAGGAAAGGTCCAACTCGAAGTTTCCCTTCTTGAGCTGTTATTGGTATCTGAATTGATAATTTCCCGGCACTATTCTTTTTAGAGGGGAGTAAACTAAGAGCTAATTGGGCCATTAATCCCTCTGTTCTTGACATATCACCAGCCACAATTTTTTCGTTAATGATTTCCTCAGCTCCATATACCAAGACTGTTCCGGCGCCTATTGGCTTCAATTCTTGATCGAGACTTACGGTTCCATTCATCTCCAGGTTGATGGGACTTGCATCAACTTTCATATTTTTAATCTCAATTATCCCGCCATCGTCACGCCAATCTACAATGTCGCTAATTCTCCAGGCATCTAGATCGCCAATAACGGCCAAATTCAAGTGTCCCTTATTTACATTCTTGAAATTATTTAAGGGCGATGACCTCAATTTTATATCGTCAATATCTGCTAAAATATTGGCCGTAGATTTCTGAGTGGTAGTTTCTTTGGATGAAACTTGTTGGACATTAACAAGGAGATTATTGGAAGCAACATATTCCTCCCAGTTTGGGTCAAGCTTGGTTCCCTCTTGTTTTAAAAGTTTTACATCTTCTAGTTCAAAAAATAGTTCGGCGCGGTGCGAGTTTTTTTTAACTATCTTGACTTGAAATTGTTTAGATTGAAACTTCCACAAGCTTTCATCTCGGCGGTTTATTAAAGTTAGATGAATGCCATCAGCGTTGGTGTTAAGAGTTGTGGGATTAAAAGCCGATACTCCAAAAGAAATATTCGAAAATTTTAACAACAATTTTCCATCTATAAGAGGTGAAAGTATCTTTAGTGAACTTACACGCCATGAGATAGCAAAGGGAAACCCTGATCGAATGAATTGTGATGTATCTATAGCCATATGTGGGCGCACTGTGGAGGAAAGTATTTTAGAAATCTGATAAAAAGACCACTGACTAAGGATCATCCAGGCGATACCATATGATAAAGGTAAAATTAAAAAGACTAAAAGAACTGTAAGTCTTTTTTTCGCCAAAAAAGTAAAGAGGTTAGTGGTCATAAAATAGAAATTCGGAAATTGTTAACAAAAAGTAAACAGTTTTGGATTATTACAGCATATTATTTCGTGTCTGTTTCCCTCTGACTTAGGTGGCTTTTTTTTCTATGTTAATGTTAATCTGGGGAAAACATAAACTTAATGCGGCTACAATTTGCATGAAGCCGAGGTTAACTTTTTGAATTGTGATAAATTTTTGGGAGATACTTTATGTTAGATGATCCACCGATCTTGAAAGTTTCTAAGCCAGATAGGCGCCCAACTGAAAAGCAGATTATGGCATTTGTTGGAGCTATTACTAGCCATGTTGCGGACTGTATGGATGGGCGGGGTGCTATGCATCATTCAATAAAACCACTGCATTTGAATTCTGCAATATTTTGCGGACCGGCGCTCACATGTTTCGCCTATCCCGCCGACAACTTAGCAGCAATGGGAGCGCTTCACTTATCGAAGCCCGGTGATGTAATCGTATGTGCCAACGATGCTTATGAGACAACCGCGGTAGTAGGGGATTTAGTTTGCGGTATGATGAAGAACAAGGGGGTGAAAGGATTTGTCACAGACGGAATGGTAAGGGATCAAGAAGGCATTTTACCTTGGTCGCTTCCTGTTTTTTGTCGAGGAGTGATTCCTAATTCACCGGCCAAGACGGGCCCCGGGTCGGTGGGTCTGCCAGTTCAATTAGGGGGCGTTACCGTTGAAACAGGTGATATGGTAATTGGTGACGTTGACGGCGTTGTGATAGTACCGTTTAGTCAGATAGATGGAGTTATTAGAAAATTGGAATCTCTAAAGGANGCTGAAGCGAAATTTGAAGAAAAAATAAAGTCGGGTTTGGCTGAGCCTGACTATATTGAAGAACTGATGTCTTCAATTAAAACGCAATATGTAAAGTAGGTTTCAGAACTCTAGTTCATCTAACCGGAGGTGGCTAATGAGAGAAGTTAAACAATTAGGATATGTTTTGGGTGCCCAGATTAATGGTGTCAAAATTAATGACGCCCTTAGTAGCGATGAAATAGCTTTTGTAAAAAAGGTATGGCACGAACATCATGTTATCTTGTTTAGAGGACAAAAAGCAAAACCGGGTAAACTAATTGATTTTGCTAGTAATTTCGGTGAACTGGATGATCATTCTAGCACCCCATATTACCGGCTAGAAGGTTTTCCTCAACTATTGGAGATTACTACTAGGCTGAATAATGGGAGGCCATCTGAAACNAGGAACGTTGGCCGGAATTGGCACTCAGATTATTCTTACACGCCGAGACCGGCCGCTGCTTCTATGCTTTTCTGCGTTGAGCCGGCGCCACTAGGTGGCGACACGATGTTCTGTAACATGGTAAACGCTTATGAAACATTATCAGCTCCAATGCAGAAAATAGTAGACGGACTTCATTCGGTTTATGATATTTCGCTTACTGCAGGGCTTTTTCAACGTGATCCACAAGAGGTGGAAGAGACCCGAAAACTGAATCCACCAATAGCTCATCCTACNGTTAGAATACATCCTGAGAGCGGCAAAAAAGCTTTATACGTCAGCGAACGGGTTTCACATTTTTATGGGATGACAGCTGAAGAAAGTCGTCCGCTCATTGATTATCTTTGCTATCATGCAACAAGACCAGAGAATGTTTACAGACACTCTTGGGATACAGGCGATTTGCTTTGCTGGGATAATAGGACGACGATGCATATAGCCTTGACGGACTTTGACTCAACAAAATCTCGGCACATGCTGAGAACGACACTTATTGGAGAAAAATCAGGCTTNATTGTAGAAGGAGCTTAAATAATAGGACTGCGCAAGCCTTTCACTAGTTTTTGATAGTGTTTATAGCTTTNATCGATGAGACCTTTCCTAATCAANAAATCTATAACTACAAGGTTACAGTTGTATTTAAAGGCGGATGGGAAAATTTTTACGGTCTCCATGACTTCATTTACAGGTAATAGCTCGAATTTTTCTACTTCACCGTCATTTGGTTTAGGAGTAAAAGAAGGGGCAAGTTGCAAGTCATAGACAAACATTACATGACGACGCAAAATGAGCCCAGATTGCATGGTGTAACTAACAAAACCTCTTAGTTTACTCGCCTCTGCCATTTTCTTTGGAATGGATGCCTCTTCGCGNCATTCTTTGATTAAATTTTCTTGTTGTGTTATGCCGCTTGGCTGACCCCCGGCAACCATATTATCCAGCTTTCCAGGAAAAGTTTGACGAGCATTTGATCGCGTGGCAATCCACATCTTGATGTTTCTATTATCATCTGTGATGCCATTGAGATGGACTCCCGTATTTAAAATGCCAAAAAAATCAGCNGCTCCTCGATCAATTTCCATGAGTTTAGGTGTATGTGTATTCTCTTTAACGGCATACTGCTCATTCAATTTAGGTATCGTGGGGTTTGCGAGTCTTAAACGTTCTAGCATTCGCTCTGTTGCTAAGCTTCTATCTTTAGGAGACGATAAATTAGCAGATAACGAAATATGATCCGACTCTGGTTTGAATATTTTGGGGAATGCAAGCAGGTATTTGGCATTATCTTTATGAATATAGCCAACTTTTTTATGATCTATAGTCCATGGTAAAAATTGGCTCAAATCGTATTTATTGCATTTTTCGACGTGATAAAGAAAACCCATACTTATTCTATCCCATCTCGGTTCTTGATAAATTCGCTAATCTTTCAAGCATTTATAACAAGCATTTGGGTTGCCGAAAGCCTAGTCACAACTATATCTTACAGATATGGATACTTTTATAATTATTTTATTGCTAGTAGCGGTTGTTCTTGTGGTCGGCGCTTTGGTGGGCGGTCTAATAGCAATGGCTCGCGGGGGTAAATTAGGACCGCAAAAGTCAAACATGTTTATGCGTTACAGAATACTCTTTCAAGGAATTGCTATTCTACTCGTTGTAATACTGCTAGCTATCGCTANGGATTAAAGACCAGAGGAGAAAAAATTGGTCAAATTGACAAAAATATATACGAGAGGAGGAGATGAAGGGTTCACTTCTTTAGGAAGTGGCGAAAGGGTGGCTAAATATTCTGATAGACCAGCTGCATATGGTGTAGTCGATGAAGCAAACTCGGCTATTGGCTTAGCCCGTTTACAAGCATCAGGACCGGTGGACGAGGCTCTGGCGCGTATTCAGAATGATTTATTCGATTTGGGTGCAGACCTCTGCACGCCGGAAGGTACGCAAAGAAAGTCGGGAGGGTTGAGAATTTCTCAAAACCAGGTTGACCGGCTGGAGCGTGAAATTGATGTGATGAACGAGAGTTTGCAGCCGCTATCGTCTTTTGTTTTGCCCGGAGGCACGGCAGTCGCAGCATTCCTTCACAATGCGCGAACAATAGTGAGACGAGCAGAGCGCCAAATTACGCTGCTCTCATCGAAAGAGGAAGTTAACCCAGCTGCTATCAAATATATAAACAGATTGTCTGATCACTTATTTGTTTTATCCAGACACGTCAATGATAATGGCACTAAAGATGTGCTTTGGGTTCCCGGAAAAAACCGTTAGTTTCTTGTAAAAATTCCATGTTGCTAATCCTGTTGCGCTAACCTGTTTGTCTTGACATATATGGCTGTCTCTCCTACGTAAGGGTAGGAAAAGTTTTGATTTTAACCAGCAGGGTTAGAGGTGGTCATGAAGGTTCTTGTACCGGTTAAACGGGTTATAGACTATAATGTAAAAGTTAGAGTTAAGGCAGATCAGACAGGGGTTGAGTTGGCAAACGTGAAAATGTCGATGAACCCTTTTGATGAGATATCGGTTGAGCAGGCAATAAGATTGAAAGAAGCAGGTGTCGCTGAAGAAATAATTGCCGTTTCAATAGGTGTTCAGCAGTGTCAGGAGACCATAAGAACCGCCCTTGCAATGGGAGCAGATAGAGGAATACATGTTCTGCATGATGGTGACGTAGAGCCTTTGGCTGTTGCAAAAATGCTAAAAGAGTTAGCTGAAAAAGAAGGACCATCGTTAATTATAGTTGGCAAGCAGGCCATAGACGATGATTCCAATCAGACAGGACAAATGCTGGCCGCTTTGCTTGGCTGGGGACAGGCGACGTTTGTGTCAGAGATTCAGATCGAAGGGGAGCAACTGAAAGCAACGCGAGAGGTGGACGGCGGACTTGAAACGATTTCTGTCAAATTGCCCTCGGTGATTACCACAGACCTGCGCCTTAATGAACCGAGGTATGCTTCGTTACCAAATATAATGAAAGCAAAGAAAAAACCAATCGACCAAATTTCGCCAGCTGATCTTGGCGTAGACCCTTCAATTCGCTTAGAAATTCTTAAGGTTGCTGAGCCACCTCAACGAGAATCGGGAGTTAAAGTCGAGGATGTAGCCGATTTGGTTGATAAACTGCGAAATACAGCAAAGGTAATTTAATATGACTAGTTTAATACTTGCGGAACACGATAACAGCGAATTAAAGCCAGCCACGCTGAATGCGGTAACGGCAGCTCGAGCGCTTAATGGCTCAATCGATATTTTAGTTGCTGGTTCAAATTGCAAAGGCGCTGCTGAGGGAGCTAGTAAAATAGAAGGTGTCAATAAAGTTCTAGTTGCAGACTCTGAAGAATATGCTAACGCCCTGGCAGAAAATGTCGCAAACCTAGTTAGTAAAATTGCAGATAATTACAGCCACATATTGGCTACAGCGACGACCTCGGCAAAAAATATAATGCCACGTGTAGCTGCTTTAAGGGATGTGCAGCAGATCTCTGAAATTTCGGAAGTTATTGATACAGAAACATTTGTGCGGCCGATTTATGCCGGCAACGCGATGGCTACAGTAAAGTCATCTGACAGCCTAAAGGTAATTACCGTCAGGGGAACTTCTTTTGAAGCAGCAGAAGATAACGGCGGCAGTGCGGCAATAGAACAAGTAGAAGCTTCTGGTGATTTGGGCCTCAGTAGTTATATAGGATCTGAACTTAGTGCGTCAGAGCGTCCCGACTTGACGTCCGCTCGTATAGTGATCTCTGGTGGGCGCGGCATGCAATCTGGAGAAAATTTTCCGATTATAGAGGCTGTAGCTGATAAACTCGGCGCCGCAGTGGGCGCTTCTAGAGCGGCTGTCGATGCAGGTTACGTCCCAAATGACTATCAGGTAGGGCAAACTGGTAAAGTCGTTGCGCCGGACCTATACATAGCAGTTGGTATATCTGGGGCTATACAACACCTTGCTGGAATGAAAGACAGTAAAGTGATTGTGGCAATAAATAAAGACGAAGAAGCTCCTATTTTTCAGGTTGCTGATTTCGGTTTAGTTGCGGACCTATTTAAAGCTGTGCCGGAGCTAGATGACGAACTTCAAAAAAATGGTTTTACTGGTTAGTTAGACATCTTTGGGCATTCGAGGGTTACGATGATAGAAAACGTTGGCATTATCGGTGCCGGGCAAATGGGGGGCGGGATTGCACATGTAGTCTCGCTTTCTGGGCGAAAAGTTTATTTGCTAGATATAGATCAGGGTCTTTTAACCGGCAGTGTTCAAACAATTGAAAAGAATATGGCGCGCCAAGCGAGTAGAGGGAAGGTATCGGAAGACGATGTGACGGCAGCCCTATCGCGTATCGAAACAGGAACAGATTACTCAGGTTTTAGCAACTGCGATATCGTGATTGAAGCGGCAACTGAAAATGAAGATGTGAAGCGGAAAATATTTGAAGAGATTTCGGGTTTCTTAAGTGACCATACGCTTTTAGCCACAAATACATCTTCGATTTCNATTACTCGTCTGGCCTCCACGACTGACAGGCCTGAAAAATTTATAGGGATGCATTTTTTTAATCCAGTGCCAGTTATGCAGCTGGTAGAGTTGATCAAGGGAATTGCAACAAGTCAGGAAACATTCAAGACTGTTAAAGCNCTTTCAGAGTCGTTAGGAAAAACCGTTGCAGAGGCAGAGGATTTTCCTGCCTTCATAGTAAACAGGATATTAGTCCCNATGATTAACGAGGCGGTTTATGCTGTNTACGAGGGCGTGGGCACTGTTAGTTCGGTCGACATTGGGTTGCGTCTTGGGGCAAATCATCCTATGGGTCCACTGCAGCTTGCTGATTTCATAGGTCTGGATACCTGCTTGTCTGTAATGCAAGTGATGTATGCTGGTTTGGCAGATCCAAAATACCGACCATGTCCACTTTTGGTTAAGTATGTTGAAGCAGGTTGGTTAGGTAAAAAAGCGGGAAAAGGCTTTTATGACTACAGTGGAGATGAGCCAGTTCCAACCCGNTAGTTTATCATTCAGCATCAGAGGAAATAATTNAACTTAATTGCATTTTACTNTTGCATTTATTTAAAATTTAATATAAATTAATGAATAATTTAAAAAATCCTTTAGAAGGAAGGATATATTATGACCAAAAAGGTTACAGATAAAGCATTTGAGTTATTAGCAAAAGCGGTTTCAGACTTAGAGGGTAACGAGAAGAAAGTTGCCGATGCGCTAATTGCGGAATTAAGAGTAAATTCGTTGGTGCTTGGAACTGGTTCCGTGCCAGGTTTCGCCGGAAAAACTCCCAGTGCAAATACACACTCGTTATGTTTAGACGTTCTGGATCGTGGCAGTAGCTCCTTGCATTAAAGTTTTCAGGTAATCAAGCTGCCTATTTTTGTAAGTAGAAGTTTACGAGATCAATCGCTGACCTCGTGTCCCACTTCGCAGTGCCTACAAGTTTCCCTACTACTTCTCCAGTGGGGCTAACAAGTAGTGTGGTTGGAATACCGGTTAAGCCGAGCTTTTGCATTAGCAATGTTTTTGGGTCGTTGCCTGATTTAAGCGAAGTCAGACCGATTTTCTTGAGAAAAGGTTTGAACACCTTTTCTCCACTCCGGTCTATAGAGATCAATAACAATTTGAATTTTGTGTTATCTAATTTCTCTTGTAACTTTGAAAGAGATGGCAACTCGCTGATACAAGGAGCGCACCAAGTAGCCCAAAAGTTTATAAGGGTCCAAGTTTTTTTATAATCGCGAAGAGTGACTTGTTGGCCAGATGGGCCGATGAAAGGAGTTGAAGGGCTTTCAANGGGNGGGTTATTTTCTATGAACTTGATCATATCTCCAGATTTTGGTGGCATTGCATAGGCAANCTCCATTATTACTAAGAGATTGAATAAAAGCAGTATTAGTCCAAGTAACACCGGCAAAAATATATTGTGAAACCGCATCAGAAAGTTCCTTAAAATGGAAAAGAAGATTAAAGAGATAGATAAGAAAAATAAAGCGAAAGATAAGTCTCAAGTAAGCACNGTCTGGGGTGGCCGNTTTACTGATGGCCCCTCTGATATTATGGACAAAATAAATCCATCAATTGATTTTGATCNGCGTTTCTTTTCACAAGACATACAAGGCTCAAGNGTCCATGCGGAGATGCTGGCGAAACAAGGAATTATTTCGAAAAGAGAGAGCAGAGATATAATCGAAGGCCTAAATAAGGTCGAGAAAGAAATACGTGACGGCGAATTTCACTTCCGAAGAGAGCTAGAAGATATTCATATGAATGTNGAGGCACGATTAACCGAATTAATAGGAGAACCNGGTGGCCGATTGCATACAGCGCGCTCAAGGAACGATCAGGTTGCAACGGACTTTAAAATGTGGGTAAGAGANAAAATAGACGATTTGGTTCAAGCTGTAGGACTGCTTCAGAAAGCTCTGATAGACAAAGCTGAGGAGAATACAGCAGTTGTGATGCCCGGGTTTACGCACCTCCAAGTAGCCCAACCTGTAACTTTTGGACATCACCTACTCGCCTATGTGGAGATGTTAGGGAGGGATAAGGGCCGGCTAGAAGACTGCAGGACTAGGTTAAATGAATGTCCTCTTGGGTCCGCGGCTTTGGCAGGAACATCATTTCCAATTGATCGTGATTTTACAGCCCATTATCTAGGTTTTGACAGGCCAACAGCAAANTCCCTAGATGCAGTCTCAGATAGAGACTTTGCAATGGAATTCCTATCTGCAGCTTCGATTTGCGCAGTTCATTTGTCTCGTTTTGCCGAAGAAATTATTAACTGGAACAGTATTCAATTTGGCTTCGTCAGTTTGTCGGACGCCTTTACAACTGGCAGTTCTATAATGCCGCAAAAGCGTAATCCCGATGCAGCAGAACTAGTACGGGGTAAAACGGGCAGGGTTTTAGGCTCACTAAACTCGTTACTAATTATGATGAAGGGACTTCCGCTTGCCTTTTTCAAGGATATGCAGGAAGACAAAGAACCACTCTTCGATGCATCAGATACATTNGAAGTCTGTATATATGCATGCATTGGAATGGTTGATGATATGAAGCCAAACGTAGAAAAAATGCGCGCTGCTTCTGATCAAGGTTTTTCNACGGCTACAGACCTTGCGGACTGGTTGGTTCGTGAATTAGNTCTTCCATTCCGTAGAGCTCATCATGTAACTGGTGAAATCGTAAAGCTTGCCGAGCAAAAAAGTTGTAGGTTGGTAGATTTAAAGATAGAGGAGCTGAAAAGTATTGAGACGTCCATAAATGAAAAGATTTTTGACGTTTTGGATCCCGTGAAATCAGTCTTTAGTCGAGTTAGTTTTGGAGGTACTGCACCAGGAAATGTTAAGAAAGCAGCTGTGGAAGCAAGGAAACGGTTTCTTTAGGCATTAGGATAATTTAATGAAAAAAAGATATGCCAGTAATTACCTGGTCTGTTTAACGATAATCTCTATAGCTTTTTTTTCGCTGAGTAGCTGTGGAAAGAGGGGAGCACCCAAACCTATTGGNGCTNTTGAAACTTATAGTCAGAAAAAATATCCAACGCACTAAGTTTAATAAAAGTAGGATACGATTAGTGATAAAGTACAAAAATGGAAAACTAAATATTGAAAATGTCGGCATACATGAAATTGCCAGTGAAATCGGCACGCCTTTCTATTGTTACTCCTATGATAAAATATTGGACCAATATCGAAAACTCGCTGATGCTTTGTCGAAATCNAATGTGTCNATATACTTTGCGGTAAAAGCTAATTCTAACCTCAGTATAATCAGGACACTTGCAAATGAAGGAGCTGGTGCTGACGTAGTTTCTGTAGGCGAATTAAAAAGGTGTTTACTGGCAGACCTTGACCCTAAAAAGATCGTTTTTTCCGGTGTAGGGAAGACATCAGAAGAAATAGCGGAAGCTCTAAAACAAGATATATTTCAAATTAATGTAGAGTCAGAGGCAGAGCTAATAACTATCAATGAGGTAGCAGAGTCTCTTGGAAAAGTAGCTAATATAGGCCTCAGGGTAAACCCTGATGTCGATGCAAAAACCCATGAGAAAATAACAACTGGGATGAAGGAAAATAAGTTTGGAGTTGATTTGAAAGATGCGCCGATATTTTTTTCTAAAGCGNCCGCTCTTTCCAATATATCGCTAAAGAGTTTGGCGGTGCACATAGGATCCCAACTTACCGAACTTTCGCCATATAGGAAGGCATATGGAAAAGTTGCAGAGATGACACTGCATTTAAGAACTTCAGGGTACGATATCCATCATTTAGATTTAGGCGGAGGCTTAGGTATCCCCTATTCAGATGAAAGCTCGGCTGATTTATATTCTTTCAACGAAATTATTACGGATACCGTTGGGGGTCTCGATTGCAAGCTGAGCGTTGAACCAGGCAGGTATTTAGTGGGTGAAGCAGGGATTCTTGTTACGCGTGTGATATATATTAAGCAAGGGGAGCAGAAAAAATTTGTAATAGTGGACGCAGCAATGAACGATCTTATTCGGCCAACACTTTATGATGGATTTCACGATATTGTTCCCATTTCTGAAGAAACTAATACTTCTNCCCAAAGTTTAACGGATCTCGTTGGGCCAATTTGTGAAAGTGGTGATTACCTCGCACAGGATAGAATGTTACCTGATGTCAGCCAAAACGACCTCCTTGCTATCAAGTGTGCTGGAGCTTACGGAGCTNCCATGGCTTCTAACTACAACAGTCGGCCGCTAATACCAGAAGTTTTTGTCCGTGATAATGCGTTTTCTGTCGTGAGAGAGCGTCAAAGTTTCGAAGAAATGATACAAAAAGAAAAGCTAGCAGACTGGCTTTTATAATTTTAAGTTTCTAAATCAAATAGAAGATCTTTTGCTTGGAGTATTGGGGACTAGTAACCGGAGTCAACTCCGCGATCTTGATCTGAGAAAGTCACTAGTAGCTTTATAGTTTTTTCGTCTGGAAAAGGCTTTTGAAATTCGAATTTTATAACCTCATTTGGTAAAAGTGCTATAGCTTCTGGAGTGAAATACTCCGTTTGCAGTTCTCGGCCAGTTGCATCTATTTCCGTCCCTTGTATTATTGGAATTTGTTGTATTGTTTCTGTTGGGTTGTAAATCTCTCCCTGGACAAGCAGAATCTCCATGAATTGTTCATTATTTCTCCANGCCCCAATGTTTTGTAAAACTAAATCTTCCCCTTTGACTGGAACATGAAGTCCTAAAGCGTCATATACAATTGCAGTGGGGGGAAACCGTTTTACCGCTTCAGCCCGCCAGTAAAGGCCAGAGGTAATGGCAAAAACCATAATTACAACAGATGATACCGGTAGCCATGGTATATTAATTTTTCTCCTCTTGGAGGGTTCGGTAAGTTCTTCAGGTAATGGAATAGGAATATCACTGTCGCCGTCAATCCCGGTTTCGTGGAGATCATCTAAGTCCTCCATTTCGTTACTCAAAATGTTCTCTTCTTCGTCAATTACAGGAAATTGATGCCATTTGTGTTTGCATTGACTGCACCTAAGCTTNCTTCCCTCTTCTGTGATGGCACCCTCAGGTACATCAAACTGGGCAGAACAATTTGGGCAAGTTATACGCATTAATTTAACCTGCCTTTGATAAAAGAGTAATTAGGACCAATTTTACTTCTCCCTGGATTATAGTGGTTCGAAGATGTTCCAAAAGAAAAATAGTAGGTAATGATTTTAAAATCGCTTATCTTTGTCTCTCATGGCTCTTAGTATCCATACTCATAGTTTATGTGAAAAGATAAGAAAAGAATAGTTAGGAAATTTTTCAGGATGGTTCGGTTTGAGAACGTCGAGATTAGGTATCGTGGTAAAGACCCACTTCTCAGTGACGTGAATTTTGACTTAGGCGAGGGTAAATTCCATTTTTTGACAGGTAAAAGTGGCGCAGGAAAATCTTCGCTGCTAAAAGCTATTTACATGGGACTTTCTCCCTCTANAGGNANAATAAGTCTATTTGGCCGTGATACTTCGTCAATTACAAAAAAAGAAATTCCAGATATAAGACGCAGAATGGGGATAGTTTTCCAGGATTTCAGATTGATTAATGAATTGAGTGTTCGCGAAAATGTAGCATTGCCTTTGCGAATTTTTGGGACCAAAAGCTCCATTATCCGACGCCACGTCCCTGAATTGTTGGAATGGGTTGGTCTGGGNGATTACTTAGATGATTTTCCTGCTTCTTTATCTGGTGGGCAACAACAGAGAGTAGCAATCGCGAGAGCAGTAATAGCTAGACCAGTGCTTCTACTTGCTGACGAGCCAACGGGTAATGTTGATGATATTATCGCGGAACGACTATTATATTTATTCAATGAACTGCACCGAACTGGGACGAATATTCTGATAGCAACCCATAATGAGAATCTAATAGGTAAATTTGATTACCCAGTTTTACGCATTGAAGACAACCGGCTTTTATCAAGTGATTCAGTANTGCCTTTAGAGAGGAAAGTAATTTGATTTTGCAATTTATCCCATTGNGGTGGGCATTGGGGAGTTCATATAGAGAAGATGCTTAGGTTGAAAGGTTCGCGGTTCTTTCTGGGCTGGATTATGACGACGATGGTCTATTTGGCACTTATGGCAGTTGGTTCTAGTTTTTTTTCAACTTTATCCTTTGATAAATGGAAAAGTGCAACACGGGACCTNGTAACAATACANGTTCCNGATCCAAATCAAAGAATTGAAAGTAATAATAACGACACTCGTCTAGATGCTGTATTAAAAATTTTACGCACATTGCCCAATATTGAGAATATTACAATTTTGGAAAAAAATGATATCGAGAAATTAATNAGCCCATTGGCAGAAACCGACATTCTTAAAAATATTCTATTACCGGCGTTAGTCGAAATAAGGATAAANAACAGNGAGGTTTTGCNTAATCTTCAAANTTCCCTCAAAAATTTAGCGCCAGATATATTTGTAGAAAATCATGCTGAGTTATTCTTATTGGACTCCAAGGTTTTTTTTGGAGCTGAAAAGTTATTNGTTGCAATAGTTGGTTTAATAACAATGGTTGCAATTATTTCAATCATTTTTGCNGTGTTTACTGGCCTGNCAGTTAATAAGGAGGTAATACAAGTAATGCATCTAATGGGGGCTAAAAATGGTTTTATAGCAAGGGCTTTTCAAAAACATGTATTTATAGTTNTAAGCTTTTCTAGTATTTTTGGTGCATGCTTAGCTGCTGGGACTTTTTTTATTTTAGACAATTTGTTTAAAGTTGCGTTCTTTGGAGATGTTGAGATTGATCTTNTAGCGCAATTTGACCTTTGGAACTGGATTACNCTCATAATGGTTCCCATTTCATATCCCTTGCTTGGGGTTTTCGTAACAGGGATCTCAGTATTTATTCTTCTTAAAAACCCAAATTAACAATATTGTGGAATCAATGGTATACGNTTTTGTAAAATCGGACGTTATCCAACGCTCTTTTGTAATGTTTTTTTTACTTGTAGTGTTTCTATGGATTGTTGGCTTTACTAATTTTTTGATGACAATCCCGGCGGATGTTCCCAAGGATATTGTAAAAAGTGATGCTGTCGTTGTCTTAACTGGTGGTTCTAAAAGATTAGAAGCTGGAATAATTCTTCTAGAACAAGGGAAAGCTGAATTATTATTTGTTTCAGGCGTAAATGAAAAGGTGACTCGTTCAGATATTTTACAAGTAGTGGATAGGGGTAAAATACTCAAGAATGATCAGCTTTTTAGTTGTTGCATAAAACTTGGTTACGCAGCTGAAGATACGACAGGAAACGCAAAAGAAAGCCTTGAATGGCTTAGGNTTAACAGCCTTAGTTCTATTATCCTTGTGACTAGTAACTACCATATGCAAAGGGCATATTTAGAGTTTAAATTGCAGAATTCCAATGTGCGGATTACCAAATACCCTGTAATCAGCAGCGATTTTACANTNTCAGACTGGATAATAAACCCTAGAAGGTTTGCTTTGTTATTTTTGGAATACCACAAGTTGATTTTGACAAGCCTGCGCGCATATTGTTGACATGTCTAAATAATTGTTAAATGTTTTCGGCAACATATGACCTTTTTGACAAAGTAATCGAAGCAAAAAATAATAAAAGTAATAAAATTCAGCTTGGCTTATCTCTATGGCATTCAACTCAGAAATTTCCAATTGGATATGGAATAGTAAATACAGGTTTTTTGATTCGGATGGAAACGCNGTTGATTCAAGCATAGAGGATACTTGGATGCGAATAGCGAAAACCTTAGCATCTGTTGAAAAGGACACTGAATATTGGACACCTCGGTTTTATGAGGCGCTTAGCGAATTTAAATTCCTGCCAGCTGGGCGGATAATAGCAGGAGCAGGAACCGAACGTTCGGTCACGCTATTCAATTGCTTTGTGATGGGCGATATTCCTGACGATATGTCCGGTATATTTACCGCAGTTAAGGAAGCTGCACTTACACTCCAACAAGGAGGCGGAATTGGGTACAACTTTTCTACGCTGAGGCCCCAGGGAGCACCTGTAGTGGGAGTAGGTGCTGACGCATCTGGCCCTCTATCTTTCATGGATGTCTGGGACTCAATGTGCAGAACTATTATGAGTGCAGGATCTCGAAGGGGTGCGATGATGGCAACATTGCGATGTGATCATCCCGATATAGAAGCTTTTGTCGAAGCAAAAAGTGACCCATCACGCCTTAGAATGTTCAACTTATCTGTTTTGGTTACCGACAAATTTATGGAAGCTGTTTCGGAAGAAAAAAATTGGGACCTAAAATTTGANGGCACAGTCTTTAAGACAGTATCTGCGGCAAACTTGTGGAATAAAATTATGAAATCTACATACGATTTCGCGGAGCCTGGTGTAATTTTTATAGATCGTATTAATCAGCAGAATAATTTGGCCTATTGCGAAGAGATTTCGGCGACTAACCCTTGCGGGGAACAACCNCTTCCACCGTACGGCGCTTGTTTGCTGGGTTCAATAAATCTAACAAAACTAGTCAAACAACCTTTTGAGCGTGGTGCATCAATCGACCTAAAGACTTTAGGGGATTTGACAAGCCTAGCTGTTCGCATGTTGGATAACGTTATAGATATTTCTAAATTTCCAA
This sequence comes from Rhodospirillaceae bacterium, assembly GCA_002701455.1. Classification (GTDB taxonomy): domain Bacteria; phylum Pseudomonadota; class Alphaproteobacteria; order Thalassobaculales; family Thalassobaculaceae. The sequence goes on along the minus strand of NZVJ01000088.1, from coordinate 17,937 downwards.
TCGATCAACAAAGAAATGAAGCAATAAGTAAACGCCGAATAGGGCTTGGGATAACAGGCCTTGCTGATGCGCTCATAATGTGTGGGGTTAAATATGGTTCAAAAGAAGCTGTAAACNTAACAAAAACTTGGCTGTCGGTATTGAGAGATAGTGCCTACAAATGTTCTATAGACTTGGCAAAGGAAAAAGGGCCGTTCCCCTTATTTAATAAAAGGAGATTTTTAGAAAGTCACAATGTTAAAAAACTTCCCAAAGANTTAAAGGATGGAATAAAAGGTTTTGGTATAAGAAACGCCCTGCTCACTTCAATAGCGCCGACGGGAACAATATCCTTGTTGGCAGATAATATTTCATCAGGTTTAGAACCGGTCTTTGCATTTAAATATAATCGAAAAGTTCTTCAACCGGATGGCTCTAATATTACGGAACAGGTCAATGATTATGCATACGGGTTGTTTGAACGGTTAAGAAGTAAAAATACAAGTANAACTGAAGCTTTCGTAGATGCTCAGATGCTTCAACCAAACGACCATTTAGTAATGCAGGCGACTGTTCAAGAGTATATCGATAGTTCAATCTCTAAAACGATAAACTGTCCTGAAGATATTTCATTCGAAACTTTNAAAGAAGTCTACAAATCAGCTTATGACTTAGGGTGTAAGGGGTGCACGACTTATCGTCCAAACGACGTTACAGGCTCAGTTTTGTATTTAGACGAAAATGAAAAAAAAGATGTCCGCGAGGGCACCACAAAAAGAAAAAATGGGAAGCAAAATGGTGTTATTGACAGCANTCTAACGCCGATANAAAGACCAGAGCGACTGGATGGCAAGACCTATAAAATTAAGTGGCCAGAGAGTGATCATGCAATCTACATTACCATGAATGATATCATTCAAGATGGTGAAAGAAGGCCTTTTGAAATATTTATCAATTCGAAAAACATGGAACATTTTGCTTGGACAGTAGCACTTACAAGGATGATCAGCGCAGTCTTTAGACGGGGAGGGGATGTTTCCTTCGTGGTTGAGGAGCTGAAGGCGGTATTTGATCCCAGAGGGGGTGCGTGGATGGAGCGCCGATATATTCCTTCGCTATTGGCNGCGATAGGGGAAGTAATTGAGAAGCACATGATTGAAATAGGCTTCTTGNTGGACAAGGGTGCCGTAAGTGAAAATTTTAAAGGTGGTAAAAATATCCTAAATTTTGATAATCAGAGAGAAAAGTCGTGCTCGCGATGTGGCTCCGTTGGTATACTGCATCAGGAAGGATGCGATGTTTGCACGGCATGTGGGTATTCAAAATGTGGATAGATTTTAAAAAAGTTGCTGCTGAGCAGGGAATATCAGGGCGCACTTANTCTGGNTGGGGCACTGAGGCCTCCTTTAATATTNTTTTTTGNCGCTCAGCCAGTACAATCGGGTCGAAATCATTTATTAAATCCTGAAAAATTTTATACCAGTTTACTTCTGCTTTAAGGTGAAGAAAAACGGAACCTAGGCCGATAGCTGCCCTGTCCATCAGGACAAATTCTCTNGGTGGTTTTACGCCATTGAGCCGGCGAAGCTCGCGATGTACTTTCTGNACAACTTCCCTGCCGTAAGCTCCACTATTTGTATCTTGTATGCTTCTAATTTTATTTTCCATGAGCGGCGCGTAAACGAAGCGAGCCCACTGGTTTAGGACATTTATTGTTTCTATGTCCAGGTTTTCGAAACCCCATGTTCTATAGGCTTCGACTGCTAGTTCCTCGTTATTATCCCTTAAACCATGGTAGAGATCGATTACTCCTTTAACAAAACTGGCAGGAAAAACACGAATACAGCCAAAGTCCATGAGATTTACATCACCGCTATCTGTAATTGAATAGTTACCTAAATGCGGGTCGCCGTGTATAACGCCATACAGATAAAATGGGATGTACCAAGCTCTAAACATATTTATTGCAACATGGTTTCGGGATTCTTGTTTTTCGTTCGAGGCTATGTATTTTAAGAGCGATGATCCGTCCAACCAGCTCATCGTTATAAGCCGTTCTGTGGACAGATCTTCAACAAAGTTTGGGACATTGACGTTTGGCTCATTTTTTAACATCATCTTGTATAAAGTCATATTTCGGCCTTCACGCAAGTAATCGAGTTCCTCGCGAATCCTAGCCGATAACTCTTTGTAAATTTCTGATGCTTTTATAGCGCTATCGTAACGTTCATATATGGACATGGCTATTCTCAGCTGCCGCAGATCTGCTTCGACGGCGGAACTCATATCTGGATATTGTAATTTGCATGCCATCTCGAGCCCCTCTAAACTGGTGGCTCTATGGACCTGGCCTAGTGATGCAGCTGCAACCGAATTTTCGTCAAAATGAGAGAAACGACTTTTCCAATCACTACCCAGCTCGTTAGACATTCGCCGCTTGACAAATAGTCGTCCCATGCTCGGCGCATTAGACTGTAACTGCTGTAGCTCTTTTACGTACTCATCGGGAAGTGCGTCTGGAATAGTAGCTAAAATTTGTGCTACTTTCATGACTGGGCCTTTCAAATTTCCTAGCGCCGACTTCAATTCAGCCGGCATTTGCTGTTTGCCCAGGTCAAGGCCAAGATAACGTTGCCCTGCCGCCCGTGCCGCTATGCCACCCACCGCCCCGGTGACTTTTGCATATCGTCGAAGACGTCCCGATAATGAGTTTTTATCTTCTTGATCCATGATACTTAAAATAAGATTATTTTGTTGGATGGAAAGTATAAAAGTTGGCCCTGTTTAATTTTGCCAGGGGGAGGATTCTAAGCAATAGTCTCTTACAACTTGAGCTACACGTATTCGATAACCGGCGAAGAGTATTTCCCTTCCTTCTTTTTGTGTGGATTTATGTTCACTCTGCTCCCTCCAAAGCCGGATCGCTTCTTCATCTCTCCAAGTTGAAAGGGATAATATCTTATGCGGATTATTTAGACTTTGGAACCGTTCGATAGAGATAAAACCGTCGACATTTACTAGCTTCTCTCGAAGTTGTCCGGCTAGATCTAAGTATCTATCTTTGCCTTTTTCATGAGGCTCTACTTCAAAGATAACTACGTGCAATTAAAAATCCTTATTTGATAACTAGTAATTACTATATGCGTTTGGTTTTTTTAACTTATCTACTTATAGTGGAAAGACTAGTACTTTTTTGAATGGTGACAATTTATCGCAAGGTTTGTCATTCAAAAAATATGAAAGTTGTTAATCGTCGGCCAACTCAGTTATCAGGTCTTCGATTAATAATAATCCTTTCTTCCAAAAGGTTGGATCTGATGCATCTAACTTGAACGGAATTAATAACTCCTGATGTCGCATAGTGCCTCCAGCCTTTAACATATCGATGTATTTTTCAGCGAAATCTGATCCTTCATCCCTAAAAACTGCATATAGAGAGTTCACAAGGCAATCACCAAAAGCATAAGCATAAACATAGAATGGAGAATGTATAAAATGAGGTATATATGTCCAAAATACTCTATAATCGTCATTTAACTTTATCGCAGGCCCTAGACTTTTTTGCTGGATGCTTATCCAAATATCCCCTATCTCTTCAGGAGATAATTCTCCAGACCTTCGCTTATCATGGATGCTGGTCTCAAATTCGTGAAAAGCAATCTGTCTAACGACCGTATTCAGCATGTCCTCTACCTTCGAGGCAATCATAAGTTTGCGTTTTCTACTATCGCCTTTATGTCTTTCTAACAAAGATTGAAAAGTTAGCATCTCGCCAAAAACCGACGCTGTCTCTGCCAATGTTAGTGGTGTGTCCGCCATTAAACATCCTTGTCGAGCAGCTAAAACCTGATGCACTCCATGCCCAAGTTCGTGCGCAAGCGTCATAACGTCTCGGAGTTTCCCCTGGTAGTTCAGTAAAATAAATGGATTTGAGCTCGGGACGGTTGGATGAGAAAATGCCCCGGATGCCTTTCCTGGTCTTGTGGGTGCGTCGATCCAGTTCTTATCAAAAAACTCTTTGCCAATTCTTGCCATAGTAGGAGAAAAGCTCTCATAAGCTTCTAAAACTATCTCTTTGGCTTCAGACCATTCTATTGTTGTATCGTCATTTCCTGGAAGCGGCGCGTTCCGATCCCAGTAATTCAAATGTTCGACGCCCATCCATTCTGCCTTGAGGGCATAATAACGGTGAGAGAGTGACTGGTAATTAGAGCTAACGGTTTCAACTAGCGCATTCACTACGTTATCTTCAACTTGGTTAACGCGGTTTCGCGCCGAAATAGGTTTTTCGTAACCTCGCCAGTTATCCTCGATCGCCTTATCTTTCGACAATGTATTTGTAATAAGTGTAAATAACCTTACGTGCTTTTTGAGGACAGAGGATATTTCCTTCGCAGCGTTCTTGCGCGTTTTAGCGTTCTTATTTGATAGTTTATCCAGCGCTTCCGCCAAATTAGACTCAACACCATCAATCGAAAAGCTAAGTTCTGCAATCTTCTCATCAAAAAGTCGTGTCCAGGCCGCACGGCCGCTTATATTTTTTTCAAGAAACAGCTTCTCTAGTTGATCGTCGAGTTGGTGAGGCTGGAATACTCGTAAATCTCTGAGCCAAGGATAGTAATGATTAAGCTCAGGTGATTTTAATTTTTCTTTAAGGTCAGCGTCTGAGATAATATTCAATTCTAGATTGAAAAAAAGAAGATGACTGCTGATTCTCGTGACTTCTTCATGCATAGACTGGTGGAAGTTGCCTGTGTCATTATCGAGCATATCGCCAGAATAAATTAATTGAGCAAATGACATTATGCGACCCAATATCTCTTCAATTTTTTCATATTCTACAATGCTATGCGCCAATTGAGGGCCCGTAAGTTGCGAGACTTTAGTTTTATAACGAGTCTCAAACGAGAGTGATTTTTCAGCGACTTTTTCAAGGTCTTTTTTCAACTCAGGGGAGTCCATCGATGGATACAAGGAGTTCAGGTTCCATATCGGCAACACATTGGAAGTTGAATTAGTTATTTTGGAATGTTCCATAGTTATTTCCATTATGTTTTAATATTGAGCGCTCGTTATATCGAGTGGTATTAATGAGTCTCTTTTGGCTTTACTGCTCGTATTGATTGATATTGGGAGCTTGCTATGAATTACAAGGCGCTGAACAATCTGGCAACAATGTTTTTTGAAGCGGCTGAGAATTTTTCGCAAAAACCCTTTTTATGGGCAAAGGAGAACGGTGAATACGTATCTAGGTCGTATCCTGAAGTGGCAAGCCAAGTCTTATCTTTGGCTGATAGTCTACATCTTTTGGGAGTGAAAAAGGGAGATAGGGTAGTCGTCGTCGCTGAAAACCGACCCGAATGGGTGGTTGCAGACTTAGCCATTATTTCGATCGGCGGTATTACTGTACCGGCCTACACGACTAACACTGCCGAGGACCATCTTTATATTCTTGAGCATTCAGAAGCCAATATTGCAATAGTTTCAGGCGATAAACTGGCACCGCGTCTGACTGATGCCATGAACAAATCGGCCACTTGTAAAACTATTATTTCAATTGAGGACTTGTCTATGCAGATTGAGCCTCGTCTTAAACATCTGAATTGGTCTAATTTAGTGTCCCCTAAAGACAAGTTAAAGATAAATGCCAGTAAGGAAGCAGCTAACCTGAAGAGAGATGATGTAGCTTGTTTTATCTATACTTCGGGGACAGGCGGCAACCCAAAGGGGGTTATGCTTACTCATGGTTCAATATTAGCTAATTGCTCCTCCGCCTATGACTTGTTGACCGAATTTGGTCTAGGAGATGAGATATTTTTATCGCTTTTACCGCTCTCCCATTCATATGAACATACTTGCGGCCTCTATTTTCCCATTTCGATAGGAGCGCAGATCTACTATTCAGAGGGACCTGACAAAGTTGCGCAAAACCTCCAAGAAGCAAGGCCTACGATTATGACAGCGGTGCCCAGACTTTATGAAGCCTTGCATGACCGTATACAGCGTGGGGTCCACCAGTCTGGTGGTTTTAAGGAGCGCTTATTTAATCTTACACTAGAACTAGGTCGTAAAGAGAAAGTAGAAAAACAAAGTCTAAACTTCTCTGAAAAACTACAGAACAAACTTGTTGATTTTGCTGTTCGAACCAAGGTATCTCAACGTTTCGGGGGAAGGTTGAAAGCCTTTGTTTCTGGCGGTGCAGCATTAAATCCGGATATAGGGAACTTCTTCTTATCATTGGGGGTTAATATTCTACAGGGATACGGACAGACGGAGGCCTCGCCAATCATTAGCTGTAATCGGCCTGGCAATATTCGGATTGAAACGGTTGGGCCTGCTCTGACGGAAGTTGAGATTAAAATTGCTGATGATGGGGAAATATTGGTCCGAGGGGAATTAGTGATGAAGGGTTATTGGAAGGACCCCAAGGCAACAGAGGATGCGATTAGAGACGGATGGCTGCACACTGGCGATATTGGCGTGCTTGAGGAAGATGGCTCCCTTCGTATAACCGACAGGAAAAAAGATATAATTGTCAACTCTGGTGGCGACAACATAGCACCGGCGCGGGTTGAAGGGGTGATTACCGTCGAGCCAGAGTTTCTTCAGGCAATGGTATACGGAGATAAGAAACCATACCTGGTTGGCGTTGTGGTTCCCTCAGAAGCTTTTATAGAGGAATGGTGCAAACGTGAGGGAAATAAAATTACATTAAGTGATTTATCTGAAGATAAAGACTTCAACAGTGCAGTTCAGGGCGTAATGTCTCGTGTTAATTCTAGGTTATCTCAGATAGAAAAGGTTCGTCATATTATCGTAGCAGACGAACCTTTTACAACAGAAAATGGCCTTATGACCCCAACGTTAAAAATTAAGCGTCACAAAATTTTACAAAATTACAAACAAAAGCTCGAAAGTCTCTACAGACGGCCTTGACCTTGATATCCGAATTTTTGACTGTTTTTGATTAATTTTTTCTTCATATGTCGCAAAAAATTAAAATAGCGTCGGTTTGCGGTAAATTAGCATAATACTTAATTAATATGGTCGGATTCATTAAATTTTGACAGGAGAGCTCTATGGAGGAAGAAGAGGATATCGTTCTCTCTGAGCTGAACGATGAAGAACTTGTAGAGCAAATGCACGATGACCTCTATGACGGACTCAAAGATGAAATCGAAGAAGCTGTTCAAATTCTATTAGCCCGAGGCTGGGAACCATATAAGATTTTAACGGAAGCTCTGGTCGAGGGGATGCGAATAGTAGGAGTAGACTTTCGAGACGGAATACTCTTTGTCCCGGAAGTACTAATGTCAGCAAACGCGATGAAGGGTGGAATGACGATACTCCGCCCGCTTTTGATTGAAACTGGCGCGCCACAGTTAGGAAAAATGGTTATTGGTACGGTAAAGGGGGACATACACGATATAGGCAAGAACCTAGTTTCTATGATGATGGAAGGAGCTGGTTTCGATGTTATTGATCTTGGGATTAATAACCCAGTGGAAAATTATCTCGATGCTTTGGAAGAACATAAGCCAGACATTCTTGGTATGTCGGCGCTATTAACTACCACGATGCCATATATGAAAACCGTTATAGAGGCGATGAAAGAAAAGGGGATTAGGGATGATTATATCGTTCTGGTAGGAGGGGCTCCGTTAAACGAAGAGTTTGCCAAAAGTGTTGGGGCGGATGCCTATTGCCGTGATGCGGCAGTAGCGGTTGAGATTGCAAAATCCCTTATAGAAGAGCGAAGAATTTCAAATTCAAAAAAAATGAATGTAAACTAGGTAAATCTGCTAGCTTAACCTTTTAGAGGTAGTTTTGGTTAACAATTCATTACAGCGCCCAAGATTACTCTTTATCGCTTGCGGAGCACTTGCGAAAGAAATCACATATCTTGTTAAAAAAAACAATTGGAACAATGTCCAAATTAGTTGCTTGCCAGCAAGCTGGCATAATACACCAAATAAAATAGCTCCGGCGATAAAATCGCGTATCCAAAAAAATAAGGGTGAGTTCGATAAGATCTTTGTACTATATGGCGACTGTGGGACGGGAGGAAAATTAGACGAAGTGCTGAGATCTGAGTCTATCGAGAGAATTCCAGGCCCGCATTGTTATGAATTTTTTATGGGTAGATCCGACTTTTTGGAAACTCATAATGAGGAACCGGGATGTTTTTATCTCACGGATTATTTGGCTCGCAACTTTGACCGGTTAATAATAAAGGGTCTTGGCATCGATAAATACCCTGAGCTAAGGGATGAGTATTTTAAAAACTATAAAAAATTAGTTTATATAGCTCAGATCGATGACCGTAACCTTCAAAGAAAAGCGGCAAAAGCAGCTGAGAGGCTTGGGTTAGAGTTTCATTTAAAGCTTCGAAACTATGGAGATTTACCGAAATACTTAGAGAAGTTTGTGTCGGGGAAAGATAGTTAGTAATGGCGTCTTTAACGATCGTTTACTGGAGAGATATTCCCGCTCAGGTTGTTGCAGAGGAGGGCCGGGGCAGAAAAAAGACGAGTTTTAAGATTGAATTGAGCGATCGTTTCGCAAAAGCAATAGATGCCGCGGCTATGACTTCAAACTTAACGACAAAAGATGATTATCTGGCTTTCTGGCGAAGATCAGATCCTGAAGGGTGCGGGGAGGATCTCTCAAAAGAGGCGCGAAGATTGGCCGCTGACATTGAAAGGAGTTTCAGTGATATTCAGCTCAAGCAACTTATAAAAGATGGCGGGTTAGATAATGGGGGTTGAAATTTTTAACATAATTCCATGATGCAATTATTTATGATATTTCTGGAACCATTCGACAAAGCGACGGATACCTTCATTTAAGTTGGTTTTGGGGACAAAACCAAGTTCCTCTTTGCTGATTTCAATATCTGCGTACGTCTCAAATACGTCACCGGGCTGCATTGGGAGAAGTTTTAAATTTGCTTTTTTACAACATATTTTTTCTATAATTTGAATGTAGTCCATTAATTTAACAGGCTTATTGTTTCCAAGATTATAAATTTTATGGGGAGAACTATTATCCCCAGCGTTTAAATTTTTTCCGAGAGCTCCGATTATACCTTCCACGACGTCATCCACAAAAGTGAAGTCCCGCCTCATATCACCATTATTAAATACGTTTATTTCTTTTCCCTCTAGGATACTTTTTGTAAACAAATAGGGTGACATATCAGGACGGCCCCAAGGACCATAAACTGTAAAAAAACGAAGGCCAATCGAAGGGATTTTGTATAGGCTGGAATAGGAGTGTGTCATTACCTCGCAGGCCTTTTTCGTTGCTCCATAAAAAGAGACTGGATGGTCGGTTTTGTCATGCACAGAAAATGGGATTTTGGAGTTTGCGCCATAGACGGAAGAGGAACTAGCATAAATAAGTTTTTTAAAATTATTGTTTCTTTCCATTAACTTTCGGCAGTATTCAAGGATATTTAGCTGGCCGGCCAGGTTAGAGTTCATGTAATCGTGCGGTTCTTTTATCGAATTTCGGACCCCTGCTTGCGCACCGAGATGAATAACTTGGTCTATATCAGGGTAGATGTTGATGAATTTTTCAGAAAATGACTGGACTGCAAAATCAAGTTTCATAAAGCTGAAATTATTAAAATGTTTAAGCTGGTTAAGGCGTTCTTCTTTCAAGCGTGGGTCATAATAATTATTTATATTGTCAATGCCTACAACATGGTGTCCTTGGCTTAACAACGACTCAGCGGTATGCATTCCGATGAAACCTGCAACGCCAGTAACAAGTATAGACATACATTCACTCCGGTTAGGCCAGCTTTTACTAAGTTTTAGCTAATTTCCAAAAAAGAAACAGAGTTAAACATTACTGCATGACCTGATTTTCGGCCATCCCCAATCTGGCTATGATACTTTACATAAGTACCTATCGTTACTTGATTAAAACTGATTTCACACCTAATTTATATAGAATATTTTTTTAACGCTCTACCCATCTGTCACGAGTTAAAGAGGAAGTGATGTGACTAGCACTACTGTGTCGCTTGACGATAAATATTCAATAGAGAGTGGGCGCATTTTTGTGACCGGTGTTCAAGCGCTCGCCCGGATACCAATGGTCCAGCGACAGCGCGATGTATTAGAGGGGTTAAATACCGCTGGTTTTATATCGGGATACCGTGGATCCCCAGTTGGCGGTTTTGATCAACAACTTTGGCGAGCAAAAAAATTTCTGGAACAAAATCACATACATTTTCAGCCGGGATTAAATGAAGATCTGGCAGCATCAGCCATATGGGGAAGCCAACAAACGAATTTGCACGAAGGGGGCACGTATGATGGTGTCTTTGCAATTTGGTATGGTAAAGGACCAGGCGTCGATAGATGCGGGGATGTGTTTAAACATGGAAATATGTCGGGTCCCGCAAAGCACGGGGGCGTGCTGCTTATAGCAGGTGATGATCACGCTGCGAAGTCATCGACTGTTCCGCATCAAAGTGAATACGCATTCATGGATGCCAGTATCCCTGTACTCAATCCTGCCGGCGTCCAGGAAGTGATAGACTATGGAATTTTTGGGTTTGCTATGTCTCGTTTTACTGGCTGTTGGGTTGCTTTTAAAACAACCGCTGAAAATATGGATAGCTCTTCTTCGATAGACGTTTCACCGGATCGAGTTAAAATTTCACTTCCAGATTTTGAAATGCCTGAAGGCGGACTAAGTATCAGATGGCCGGATGATTGGATAGAACAAGAGCACCGTCTGCATCAATACAAGCTAAATGCCGCACGAGCGTTTGCTAGAGAAAATAGAATTGATAGAATTATCATAGAATCAAAAACCCCAAAACTTGGGGTTATTACGACGGGTAAATCGTATTTGGATGTAAGGCAGGCTCTAGAGGATCTAGGGATTGATGAAGTAAAAGCTGATAAACTTGGCCTGCGTTTATATAAAGTGGGTATGCCCTGGCCGCTCGAGCCAGTGGGGATTAAAGAGTTTTCCCAAGGTTTGAAGGAAATACTGGTTGTTGAAGAGAAACGCCCGATTATCGAGAGTCAACTGAAGGAAAATCTCTATAACCTGCCCTCTAACGAGCGGCCATCCGTAGTGGGAAAATTCGATGAAAAAGGTCACGTGTTGCAGCCGGCAGCTGGCGAATTGAGCCCATCGCAGATTGCGAGAGTAATAGCATCGCGGCTTTTAAAATTGAGCGAAGACAAAGCTATTCAGGAAAAATTAAAATTAATGGATGATAAGGAAAAAAGCCTTATTAAATCTGAAACAGATTTTGCTAGAACGCCCTTTTTCTGCTCAGGGTGTCCACACAACACATCGACACGGGTTCCTGAGGGCAGTCGCGCAACGGCTGGTATTGGTTGTCACTTTATGTCGGTTTGGATGGACCGAAATACCTCTACCTTTACGCACATGGGAGCAGAGGGTACTCCCTGGATTGGGCAGGCGCCATTTACGCAAACAGACCATATTTTTGCCAACATTGGAGATGGCACATATACCCACTCCGGTGCTCTAGCTATTCGAGCGGCCGCGGCGTCAGGCGTAAATATAACCTACAAAATCTTATATAATGATGCGGTGGCCATGACCGGTGGACAGCCTGCAGACGGGGGCTTTACAGTACCTCAGATCGCCGCACAAGTTGCTGCCGAAGGGGCAAAAGAAGTAAAAATAGTTACTGATGAGCCAGATAAATATCCTCTTGGTACCAGTTGGCCGTCGGGTTCTAGCATACACCATCGGGATGATCTCGATCGTGTGCAAAGAGAGTTGCGAGAAGTTAAAGGTTTATCGGTCCTGATTTTTGATCAGACGTGTGCGGCAGAAAAGCGTCGTCGCCGAAAGCGCGGAACAATGATTGATCCTGCCAAGCGCATATTTATAAACGACATGGTATGCGAAGGTTGTGGCGATTGTGGAGAAGCATCGAATTGCGTTTCAGTCTCGCCACTTGAAACGGAATTTGGACGGAAAAGGTTTATAGATCAATCAGCGTGTAACAAAGATTATTCTTGCGTTAAAGGCTTTTGCCCGAGCTTTGTTAATGTTATCGGTGGCAAAGTTAAAAAAAATAAATCAGCGGAAAATCTACCGCCTGACCTTTTTGAAGTATTGCCTGATCCTGAACAGCCAAAACTCGATAAGCCCTACGGAGTTTTAGTAACTGGCATAGGTGGGACGGGTGTCGTTACGATTGGTGCGTTGATCGGGATGGCCGCCCATATTGAGAATAAGGGCGTTTCAGTTCTCGATATGACTGGGTTGGCGCAAAAAGGCGGTGCTGTCATTAGCCACATCCGCATATCTGAAAAACCTGAAGATCTACATGCTGTGCGAATTGCAAATGGCAGCGCGAATCTAATGCTGGCTTGCGATATGGTAACTGCTGCTAGTGAGCAGGGGTTATCTAAGGTCTCTAGGGAAGAGACAACAGCCATAGTTAATACCCAAGAGACAATGACAGGTGCATTCACTTCTAATCCTGATTTACCTTTTCCTGGGGAGGTGTTTCAAGAAACGATAAGACGGACAACAGGAGAAAACTCAGCGCATTTTATAAACGCCACTCAGATAGCCACTCAGCTTTTAGGCGATAGCATCGCCAGTAATTTATTTATGCTCGGTTATGCAATTCAAAAAGGACACATTCCGTTATCAGTCAGTTCTGTGGAACAAGCTATCGATATAAATGGTGTAGCAATCGAATTCAACAAACAGGCTTTGCTTTGGGGCCGTAGAGCGGCGCATGATCTTGCTGCGGTTGAGAATTTAATCAAGCCGGTTGAAGAGCCCTCAAAAGATTATACTGAAATGTCGCTTGAAGCTTTGATAGAAAAGAGAGTGAAATTTCTAACAGATTATCAAAATGAGGCATATTCAGAACGATACGCTTCTTTATTGAGCCGCGTGGAAGAGGTGGAAAGACGTCAAACGCCCGGTATGAGTGGTTTAGCGCTCTCCGTTGCGAAGAATGCCTTTAAACTTATGGCATACAAAGATGAATATGAGGTAGCTAGACTCTTCTCTGATGGCTCGTTTGCTAAAAAAATAGGCCAACAGTTCGAAGGTAATTATAAGATCGAATTCAATCTGGCCCCGCCTTTGATATCAAAAAAAGACCCTGTGACAGGCCAACTAACAAAGCGAACGTACGGCCCGTGGATGATGAACGTTTTTAAACTGCTGTCCAAGTTGAAAATATTAAGAGGGACACCGTTTGATATCTTTGGCAAGACGGAGGAGCGACGGACAGAACGAGAGCTTGTGGAGCATTATTTTAGTCTCGTAGATCAGCTCTTAGCTAATCTAAATAATGAGAATCATCAAATAGCAGTTGATCTCGCTTCACTGCCTGAACAGATCAGAGGTTACGGGCATGTTAAAGAAAAAGCTATAAAAGTGGTTAAATCAAAAGAACAGCAGCTCTTAGGCCGGTTTAACAACCCCGCATTGAATAGAACTGCTGCGGAATAGCGTTATTATAAACGACCACTTATCAAGACCGCTCGACTCCCTTTAGCTCTATTGAATTTCCTTCAGGGTCTTCTACATAAACGGATGGGCCGCTGCCCTCTGCACCAAAGCGTGTCTCAATTTTACTCATTTTTAGGTCTTTTGAGGACAGATAGTTTTTTATCTCTTCTTCTGAAAATGGATGGATTTTTAAAGCAATGTGGTCAACATTGTGTCCTTCCAACCCTGGCGGTTCCCCGCCCTTTTTACCCAATTCCATATCGACGGGGATTAAGTCAATCATGGAAGCTCCCGCAGATAATTGGTATAGGCCAATTTTTTCATTACTGCGAATTAGTTTGCAACCAAGCACATCTTGATAAAATTCAAGCATTGGCTGGAGTTGGTGCACACGAAGAACGACGTGATCTATACCCAATAGCTGGAATTGTCTTTTGGTCATTTAAATTTCTTTCTTCATTAGATAGATACTACTATTTTAAGATTAGATCACTTCCATTAGCAGTGGCTAGATGTAATTTTAGGATGGTGAAAGTGCTACGAATGCGAGAAATTTTGGAAGCTGAGGCGGTTGGGTCCATCGCTATGATTTACGACGAGATTCGAAATTATTATCGCGCACCCTATGTTTCATCACTCTTCCGACATCTTGCAACTTATCCCGGTTTTCTAGAGTGGGTGTGGAGAATATTGGGACCTCATTTGCAAAATGGCCGTATTCAGACAACTGGTTGGAGCCACGTTGATATCTCGAAGTTAGAACCAATTAAAAGTCTTAGTAGGAGAGATTTAATCGATCTTGGCGTGTCATATAATGAGCTTCCGGTTATCAAAAATATTTGCGAAACTTTCGTCCGTGTTAGTCCCGTAAACCTTGTTGTTTCGGGCTGTCTTCAGAAAATAATGCACCAACAGGATTTGGTGCAAGAAAGTGAAACAGCAAATGAAAAGTTCACCCTGCCAGAGCCATTAATTGAAATGCCTCCTATGGTTACGTGGTCGGGACTTTCTGATGAGCAAAAAAAATTGTTAGGTGTTTTTGAAACTGTTCTAGCAGGGGAAAAGTTTGTTCCAGGAATTTATCTCGTTTTAGCGCGTTGGCCATTGTTTCTAGGATATGCGGCAGAGCAATTAGGGCCAAAATTAAAGGACGAAAAAATCCTGAAGAGATGCGAAAGAATAGCCGATAAGATTTTTGAATCTTCAGAAGAAGTTTTGAAAAGTATTGATGTTTCTAATTCAAGTCCGCCGGTGAACAGTTCGCAGAAAAAGAATATTCTTTCAGCTATAAGTACTTATCGCCAGACAAGTCCTCAAATGGTAGGTTTTGGATCGCTTTTGTTGAAAGCGCTTCCTGCATTTTAAACTTTTAGAGGAAATACTTTGAGAAGAAAAATTTCGAAAGAAACCACACAATGAAAATAACCCAAATTCGTACACGCCCTATAGAAATTCCGTTTGATAAACCTCTTGGTACATCAATACACCGTATAACGAGTGTGGCAGCCATATTGGTATGGCTAGAAACCGACGAAGGAATAACCGGCGAGAGCTATTTATGGGTGATTGGAAAACATAAATTACCAGTACTGGTTGAGATGATTAGATCGCTTGAACCAGTAGTCAAAGATAGGAACCCTCTTGATATTGCGGCACGCTTTGATGAAATGTGGAAGGAAATAAATTTCTTAGGTCATAAAGGT
The DNA here is from genome assembly GCA_002701455.1 of Rhodospirillaceae bacterium. Classification (GTDB taxonomy): domain Bacteria; phylum Pseudomonadota; class Alphaproteobacteria; order Thalassobaculales; family Thalassobaculaceae. Next base: position 2,770 of record NZVJ01000088.1, on the reverse strand, counting down.
GTTACCATTTTTGGGATAGCCGCTATTGATTGGGCGTGCTGGGATATTAAAGGGAAGGCGCTTGGTATATCTGTCGGTGACTTATTAGGGCGAAAAAGAGATAAAATACCTGCATATGCTAGTGGTGGGTTGTGGACTTCGATGAATATTGCGGAACTTCAAGCAGAAGCAAAAAGTTTTTTATCGCAAGGCTTCAAAGCAATAAAAATGCGAGTTGGATTGCCTGATATTGGCGAAGACATAGAACGTGTCGCCTCGGTAAGAGAAGCGATAGGCAAGGATATTGCTTTGATGGTGGATGCAAATCAAGGATTGAACGTAACCGGTGCAATCAGATTAGGACGAGAATTAGAGAAATACCATCTCGCCTGGTTCGAGGAGCCAGTACAGGCCTACGATCTGGCCGGATCAGCACTTGTTGCTGCTGCGTTGGATACTCCTATAGCTAGCGGCGAGACAGAGTACACGCGCTATGGTTTTCAGGATATGTTAGAAAGAGGTTCCGCTGATATTCTAATGCCCGACTTAGAGCGTGTTGGTGGTGTTTCTGAGTGGTTAAAGGTATCACACATGGCAGCAGCACGCGACATACCAGTGAGCCCTCACATTTTCACGGAACATAGTTTACAATTGTGTGCCTCTGTGTCGAATGTAAACTACGCTGAACATATGCCTTGGTTTACGGAGCTCTTCAAAGAAAAAATAGAAATGGTAGAAGGCGACATTATTATACCCAGAAGACCTGGGATGAGTTTCAGTTTTGACCCAGATGCAGTCGAACGATTTACGATCCCTCTTCCATGAACCCTGATAGTTTATTTTTGAGATTTTTTTCTATCGAAGAATATTTTCATCATTTGTTGTGGTTCTTCAGTGGAGAAGGCTGATGAAAACGAATCTATGCCAGTTGTGATCGCTTCTTCTAGCGGTAATTTTTCCCACGTATTAATTAGACTTTTTTGGTTTCTGGTAGCAAGAGGTCCGCAGTTTGCGATGACATCCGTTAAGTGATCTATTTCTTTATCAAGATTGTTTGTTTCTGAAATTTTTTCAACGAATCCCCACTCGTAAGCGGTTTTCGCATCAATATTTTCACCTGTAAGAACCAAATAATTGGTGCGGCCCCATCCAATTAACCTGGGTAACAATGCTGCCTCGATTACTGAAGGGACTCCAACTTTTACCTCCGGCATTCCAAAAACAGCAGCATCAGAGGCTATCCTTATGTCGCAAGCAGCGGCCAGCTCCATGCCGGCGCCAAGGCTGAAGCCATTTACTCTAGCGATTGTAGGGACCTTTATCTTCCGTATTAGAACGAATAATTCATGTAGGCAGGTTATGAAATCTCGTGACGTTTTCTCGTCCAATTCGTTAAGTTCATTTATATCCGCGCCGCCAACAAAGGATTTTGATCCTGCTCCGGTAAAGACAAGTCCGCGTAATTCTTTATCCTCAGCTACCTCCTGAAAGGCAGTTTTTAACTCTGCTATACCGGCAGCACTCAAAGAGTTTAATTTCGATTGGCGGTCGTAAGTGATGGTTATGATTTTCCCGCTCCCGGTAGCTCTACTATTCAATTGCACATTCATTAATTTTCATCTCCATAGGAGGGGTTGCCGCCGTATTCGATAATTAAATTGAAAATATCTTTAGATGCTATCTCTAAGTCATTAAGTTCAACTCCCCTTAAAACTAGAGATGTTCCATAAACACCTTCCTTAAAAAAGGGATAACTGCCAATATCAATACTTGGATATTTGTTTTGAATTTTTTCTAAACCTTTCGCGACCGTACCCTCTCCAAGGTTCGAAACAACCGTTCGAGAATAAATTTTTGTTCCGGTTCGAAGTGTTGGTAAAAGCTCAGCTACCATCGCCTGAAATACACTTGGAACACCCGCCATCACATGAACATTCTCAATAGTAAATCCTGGTGCCGCCGAAATAGGATTGGTAATCAGACTTGCTCCCAAAGGTGTCCTAGCCATTCTCATACGCGCTTCATTCATTTCAACCCCTCGTTTCTCTGCGTGTGCTTTCATTCGTTTTAACGCTTCTGGGTGATGGTGCACATCCAGTCCAAACGAGAGCGCAATAGACTCGCATGTAATGTCATCATGTGTTGGCCCGATACCTCCGGACGTAAATACATAATCATATTCCGCACGGAGTGCTTTAACAGTATTTGCAATTACCAATTGGTCATCCTGTACAACTCGGACTTCATCTAAGCGGATGCCGATTTTCACAAGTTCTGTAGCCAAATAAGAAAGATTTACATCTCTTGTTCGACCAGAAAGAATTTCATTTCCTATGATGATAAATGCCGATGTAACTACTTTTATTTCGGAAGCACTAGTGTTCATGAAGAATAACTTATATTTGTTAGTTTTTAAGAGAACCAAACAATTACGTATTGTGGAAGAAGATGCAACTACCCAAACCACTTTATTGTGGAACTTTGATAAAACGATATAAAAGATTCTTGGCCGATATACGTTTGGAAAGCGGTGAAGAAATCACAGCTCACTGTCCAAACCCAGGCCGTATGACCGGATTAAGTGATCCAGGATCTCGCGTATGGTTATCATATTCACTGAACGCAAGCCGCAAGTTGCCATTCACGTTGGAACTTATAGAAGCGGGTGGAGGACTTGTAGGCGTAAACACCCATCACCCGAATAAGATCGTCCGCGAGGCGATAGAAGAACAAAAAATAACCGCATTAAACGGTTATAGTAGTCTTCGTACAGAAGTAAAATACGGCGAAA
>NZVJ01000087.1 GCA_002701455.1 Rhodospirillaceae bacterium | reverse complement strand
TATTTTCTTTATTAGCTTTATCAAATTGTTCAACTTATGTAGAGGAAACCATTAATGCAGATTTTACTCCTCTAACACCTTCTTTTGCAGAAATGGAGAAAAGTAAACCTAATGGGGGCGGTATTTATAGCACTTCATCTCCAGGATTATTTTCTGCAGATAAAAGGGCTCATAAAATTGGTGATATTCTAACTGTTCAACTAAATGAAACTTTTTCATCTTCAAAATCTGTTACAACTGCAACAAGTAAAGCGGACGCAATAGGAGCAGAAGTAGCACCATCCGGAATGATGCAAAATTTTATAGGTTTAGGTGGTGGTGCATCAAAAACGAATACTTTTGCTGGTGCTGGATCTGCTTCTCAATCAAACTCATTAACTGGTTTTATATCTGCGACAGTAGTTAATGTATATCCTAATGGGAATTTAGAAATAAAAGGTCAAAAAAAACTTAGATTAACTGAAGGATCAGAATATATAAGGTTGAGAGGTATTGTTAGACCACAAGACATAAGTGCAACTAATACAGTTTCATCAAATTTAATTGCTGAAGCACAGATTGAATATGTTGGAACAGGTTCATTGGCCGAAGAATCTAGACCTGGGTGGGGTAGCAGATTATTCAGAGCTATATCACCTTTTTAAGGAGGGACATAATGACAATGAATAAATTAATTTTTCTAATTTTGTCTTTATTTGTAATTTTTACGTCTATAATTAGTCAGGCAAAAGCGGATAGATTAAAGGATTTAGTTAGTTTTGCTGGTATAAGGTCTAATCAATTATTAGGTTATGGACTGGTTGTAGGTTTAGATGGCACTGGAGATTCAGCTACAAATGTTACTCTTCAGAGTATGGCATCAACAATTTCTCAGTTCGGTTTAAAGGTTGGGACGTCTGATCTGACTGCAAAAAATGCTGCTGCTGTAATGGTAACNGCTGAGTTNAGACCATTTACAAAAATTGGTCAAACAATAAATGTAACAGTTTCATCGATAGGAAAAGCTAAAAGTTTAAGAGGTGGAACTCTTTTGATGACAGCATTAAAAGGTGCTGATGGAAAAATTTATGCCATAGCTCAGGGAAATTTGGCAGTTGGTGGTTTTGGNGTTGAGGGGAAGGATGGTTCATCTTTATCTGTAAATATACCTACTGTTGGTTCTATTGCAAATGGCGCAACGGTAGAACGAATGGTTGAAACACCTTTTACTAACAGTTCTAATTTTGTGATGAATTTACATCAAGGAGATTTTACTACAGCAAACAGAATAGTTGAGGAAGTAAATAAACTTTTTGGTCCAAACGTTGCTAAAGCTCTAGANCAAACATCAGTNAGTGTTAGGGCTCCTAAAGACCCTGGTCAAAAAGTTTCTTTCATGAGTTTACTAGAAAATGTTGATGTTAANCCAGCAGCTCCAGTGGCTAGAGTTGTTGTAAATGCGAGAACCGGGACGGTTGTTATTGGTGGAGATGTTAGGGTTACACCCGCAGCAGTAAGTCACGGTAGTTTAACAGTTAAGGTTCAAGAACAAACTACGACAACACCAGGTACAACTACAACAACACAAAATGCTAATACTACTGTAACTAACCAAACACAANCTGCTACAAACCAAGATTCCGAAATAGAGGCTGGTGCAGAAAACGTTTCAGCTTTTGTATTTGATGCTGGAACAACATTGTCAGATATAGTTGATGCAATCAATGCTATCGGNACAAACAGTGCAGATTTAGTTGCAATTTTAGAAGCATTAAGAGAAGCGGGAGCTTTAAGAGCTCAAATGATCATAATATAGGTTTGAAATGGATAATAATTTTATTACAAAATCAAACTTTGCTATAGGAAAGGCTTTAGAGGGTAACATTAAAATTAAGTCTTCTGAAGACAAGTTAGAAGAATTAAAAAGTGTTACAAATCAATTTGAAGCTATTTTTGTAAATCAAGTTTTGAAGCAAGCAAGACAGGGGAAAGTTGCTGATGGTATATTCGATTCTCCTGCTGAAGACACTTTTAATTCTTTGATTGATCAAGAGTATTCAAAAGTATTGTCTGAAAAGTCTAACTTTGGCATTTCTGAAGCTTTATTTGATCAGTTCAAGTTTCATGTTAGCGCAAAGAGTAAAAAATAAATGGCAAGTTTATTTGAAATAGGAAAATCAGGTGTTCAAGCGTATAGACAAGCCTTGTCCGTAACTGGACAGAACATAGCTAATGTAAATACAGATGGATACAATAAAAGAGCAGCTGACCTTGAGGAAGTTCCAAGCGTACAAGGTGGTGTTACCAATGTTCCGGATCAATCTGGTTTAGGTGTAAGAGTAAATCAAATAAGAAGGTCTTTCGATACTTTTTTGGCAACAAATTCAAGAAATACTAATGCTGAATATGAAAAACTTGACAAGTTTGTAGATGACTTAAATAGATTAGAAAACATGCTTTTGCCTTCTGACAGTGATTTAGGCACTTTCATAGGAAGATTTTTTAATTCCTTGCAAGATGTTGCATCACGACCTGATGAGTTATCAGCAAGGACAGTGGCAATTGAAAATGGTAAAGCTTTAGCAAATTCTTTTAATTCTTATGATAAGCAAATAGATGATTTCAAAAATACTGCAAGTAAAGAAGTTACTGAAAATATAAAAAAAGTTAATGAGATAANTAAACAATTATCTCAAGTTAACAAATTAGTNATGTCTGGAGGCTCTAAAAGTGCTTCACCTGATATTTTAGATGCTCGAGATAGTCTGTTAATGGATCTTTCTAAATATGTAAATTTTACAGTAGATTATGGTGATAGTGGAGATGCAAAAGTAAGGATGGGTAGTTCTGGAAATGGGATGATACTCCTTGAGAAGACCAACCAATCAATTATGTCAAGTGTTATACAAGATAAACGAATTGCATTTACTCTTTCAAAAGATGGAAAAAATAAAGTTATTAGTGATGTTTCATCAGGGATGCTTGTTGGATTAAAAAATTTTTATGATTTTGTAGGAGAAGTTCAATCAGAATTAAGCGATTTAGCTGGACGTGTGGCAAAAGATTTTAATGAAATTCAGACTAATGGAATTGATTTGAATGGAAGATCTGGAAAAACAATGTTTTCAGTTAATTCTATGAAATATGAAGTTGAAAATACAAATAAATCAAACTTTGGAATTGATTTAATTATTGGAAATGAAGATCAAATAAAACAAGAAAAAATGATTTTTAAGTATGTTTTAGCCTCTAATACATGGGAAGTTGCAAGTTCACAAGGAATTAAATCTTATAATGCTGGTAAATTAGACTTTGATGGATTTAGTATAAATATTTCTGGAAAGATTAGCGATGGAGATAAATTTACTATTCAACCTTCTATTACTAAATCAGCTGCGTTTAAGTTTTTATTAAAAGATCCTCGTTCAATTGCTGCTGCTTCAAAAAACTTGATTTCAGCAGGGTTAAATAATACGAGCAAGTCTGATTTAAAAATTATTGGAAAGGAAAACATTAAAGATAATTCTAATGTTTCAAATATTGATCAAGTATTTTCTTCATCCTCAAACCCTTTGCTATCAACAAGTTTTTTGAAAGATGGTGCATTTTCAATCATACCATCGAATGTTGGAGAATTAAAATTATCATCTTTAATGAATCAATCTTCTGCTACATTTGGAATATATGACAACCAAATAAAGGGATTTTCAAATATTAGTTTAAATTTGTCTGACGACAATTCTATTAATTTATCATCAGCCACAACTGATCCCGGAGATGGAATAAGATCAGTAAAAGAGCTTGCAGATATGCTTAATTCAGGTTTACTTTTAGATGGATTAAGTCAGCATAATTTTAGAAAATATGGTTTATTTGCCTCTGGTGCTGATGGAGCTTTGACAATAAAATCATCAAATTCTTCTATTACTTCAGGTTCAATTTTATCAAATGGCAACACGTTTTCAGCATCAATTAATCAAATAAGTTCGAACGATGCATCAGCAAGTAAAATTCAAGTTTTCACAAAGGATGGAAGACATATTAGTGGTTCTGCGCTTAGCTCTTCTGAAGTAGCTGCAATAATTAAAGAGAGTAATGGTTTTTTGGAAAATGCAGAGTATAGAAATGATTATTTAAATACTAATTACCGAGGAATAAAGTCAGCAAGAATCACTTCTAATGGAGATTACGTTTATAATTTTGGATCAAGCATTAGTTATGATAAGCAAGCTACTGATGATGATGGGTTATTTATAAATAAAAGCGCTACATCTTTATCTGGGTCATTGACATTAGATGGCACTTTAATGGATTCAAATGATATAGATGGTTTTGTTACAATTACAAGTTCTGGAAATGATAGTGGAATCAATTTTGTAGTTAAAGGGTATGATCAAGATGGGCATTTTCAATCAGAGACAATCACTGGAGGAAACAAGACTAGTGTAACTGGATCAAAGATTTTTAAGTCAATATCATCAATCACTTCTAGTAATAATGGTTCAGGTGATTTAAAGATAGGTGTTAAAGCATCAGGTTACAGTTTAAACATTACTAACGACCATAATGTTGGTATTACTACTGCTGTTCCAATAAATTCATCTGCCTATTACACTTCATCAAAATTAAACAAGGATTTGTCCGGAACTGGAGTACAGGTTAGTGCAACAACCAGAATATTGCTTGGACCATTGGAAGAAAACACTAATGGAACTTTTAGTTTTAGCTTAAAAGGAAGTAATCCAGATAGTGTTTCAATAACATCAACAGTAGATGCAGATGATTTATCTGGAATGGCTAGACAAATCAATCAATTTACGTCTCAAACAAACATTAAAGCTATCAATACAAAAGATTTTGATAGGCTAATTTTAATTTCAGATGATGGTTATGATATCGAAATGACTAATATCGTGTCTCCTTCTGATTTTGCTATTTCAGTCTTAAATAATAATTTTGAAAAAATGACAGATGATCATCTAATAGATGTATCACAAACAAATAAAAAAAGTGCTTATATTAAAGGTAATTTAGAGTTTGTTTCAAGTTCAAATTTTACATCACAGATAGATTCAGGAGCTATTTTAAGTTCAAAACAAGACTCTTCTGTTAATAGTTTTTATAATATAAAGTATAANTCATCTGGNGAACAAGTNACCTTTGAACCTATCTCACTAGGTGATCTNGATGATAACGTTTCAGGTCCAAACGGGAAAAGGGCTCAAGCAGGAATGTCAAAATATGGAATTGATATTCCCTTAAATTCATATGATGTTGAAATTAATGATGATGATAGCCTTTATTCTAGTGNCAATCCTGGTGGTGCNGCTTCAGGAAAATCATTTACTGGNCCTTTAAGAAATGTAAGNAATTTAAATTCTACACTTACAATAACGTGCGCTGCAAATGAGTCTTCAAATTCTTTTTTTATTACAGGTACAGACAAACATGGAAATACTGTTTTTGATAAAATACAAGGTGTAAATAATGGAGTGGCAATTGGTTCACAAATTTTTAAGACGGTAACATCATTTGAAACTACTGCAACAGCAAATGGAAACGTTAAAATAGGAACTTCAGGTCGTCATGACATAAATAATCATAACTCACTTGTAGAAAAAGCAAGTCATTCATCTGGCAACATTACCATGAATGGAATTTTTTCAACTTCTGCATATTTAGGTGCCAAAATTAGAATTCAAAGCTATGAAAACGAGAGTGCTAATACATTTACTGTAAATGGTGTTGATCTAGATGGAAATATTATAAATGAAACTATAAAAGGTACAAATGGATCTATCTCATTTGGTGAAAAAGTTTTTAAAACAGTTACATCTATTTCTGTGGCAAATAATACTGCAGGAAATGTAAGAATAGGTACAATGGCTGGNGATGGCAAATGGTCATCAACAATAGATGCAAGNGCTTTAAATGCAGATTCATCATCAGAAATTTCTCATGAATTGATCAAAAAATTGAGGGAACAAAGCCCTACATCTCAAATAACTGGTAAAGTTTTAAGTAATTTACCATCTGATAACACAAATCTGGAATTATTGTTTGAAGGTCAAAAATATAAACTTTCAATGAATTCTGGTGAAGTTGTTATAGAAGGTCCAGAAAATAATAGGGTTAAGGCTATGTTTGAAGAAACATCATCTTTAGATGTTGATGGTATTGCAAAATCACAATCAGTCTCTGCTGGAGCAAATGTTACGTTGAATGGTTCAAGCGCCACTTCTGTTTTTTCAGGCACTAGAATTACAATTAAATCTGTAAATGATGAAAGTAATAATAGTTTTACAATTTCTGGTACGGATTTAGATGATAACGCCATTTCTGAGAAAATAAATGGATCAGAAGCTGGTCAGACATCTTATGGGTTAAAAATTTTTAAAACAATTACAAGTATAAAGTCTACATCTNCAACTTCTGGAAATATTGAAGTTGGTCATGCCCCAGGTTATAAACTTACAGTTTCTGCTGAAGGTACAATTGAAGGTGATCAATTTGATTTAGTGCAAAACACTTCTAATCTTTCTTTTGCATCTCAATTTGGTGTTTCAGAAGGAGTGACTAAATTAACTGGTAATCTAGCTATCAAACCTAGCACAAATGATATACCTTTTCGTTTAACCATTGAAAATGATGATCAAGTCAATNAATTTTCAGTTAAGTTTTTAAGTGATGANAGNNCNACNTCAATTTTTTCTAGTACTNCTGTATCAGCAAACTTACCATTAGGTGACCCTGCTATTAACGAAATAGACGATGATTCGTTNTTTTCAGGNAAGACTGTATCTGCAAATACTTCTTTTGGAACACCTACAGCACACTCTTCANTGGGTGGAAAAATTACAATTAAAACGGCAGGAGGAGGTAATCAATCTAGCACAGTTTTTACAGTTGTAGGTACAGATATGAGTGGAAATGCNCTCACAGAAACAATAACNGGTGCAATAGCTANTGGGACNTCAATAGGTCAAAAAGTTTTTAAGACTGTTACAAGTNTAACACCAGGAGGGACTGTTGGTTCTGGTACTGTTACTGTTGGTCATTCTATAGAAAAACTATTGGTTGGNAATGTTACTATAACAACAGCTGNTGGAGGAGACCAAAGTTCAACTAGTTTTACAGTTTTAGGTACTGACATGTTAGGTAATGTGCAAACAGAAGTAATTACCGGAGAAAAAGCAAATTTAACTTCTACAGGTACAAAGGTCTTTAAAACAATAACAAGTGTTACTGCAGGAGGATCAGTTGGGTCAGGAAATGTAACAGTAGGACATAAAAGTCAACCATATTTTTATAATGTTCCAAGAAGTATTAATTTGTTAAAATCTAAAAACGTTTCAGCAAATACTTCACTTGGAACACCCTTATCACATTCTGGAGTAGGAGGTAAAATTAAAATTACAACGGCTTCAGGTGGAAACCAGAGTGGAACAACATTTACAGTAGTTGGAATAGGTGAAGATGGAGGAGCTTTAACAGAAACTATTGCAGGTCAACCTGGAGGNCAGTCTATTCTTGGATCCAAGACGTTCAAGTCGGTTACAAGCGTAACTCCTGGCGGGACGGTTGGGACTGGATTAGTTGATGTTGATTATTCAGTGATACCTGGTGCTAGCCTTGAACAACCAACAGATTTAACTTTATTGTGGACCGAAAATGCTTCTGGTACAACAGATTTAGATAGTTTGTTTTTGAGTTCAAGCATGTCTGCTGGAGCGGCAGTGCAATTAAGTGGAGTCAGNACCTCAACAGATGATGACAGTTTATTTACAAATAAAGCCGTTTATTCTGGATCATTGAATTTAGACGGTATTTTAAAAAACTCAAAAGATATTCGAGGAAAAGTTGAAATTACACTAGCTTCTGGGACTGATTTTACTTCAAAAACTTTTACTGTTGCTGGCTATGATATGGATGGAGTTTATAAAACTGATGTAATAAATGGCGCTAATGCTTCTGGAGGAAATGTTATAGTAAATGGTAAAATTGACTTTAAAGAGGTTTTGTCTGTTACNTCAACNGCATCTTCTGGAACTATTAAAATAGGTACTAAAGCNAGTTCGGCAAATGTTNATGGCTCAATTATTTCTNTTACTTCAGCCGCGGATGAAACTTCAAACAAATTCACAATAGTTGGANAAGATATGTTTGGCAACNATCAAACAGAGATTATAACTGGNGGAAATAACACAACNATTTTAGGAACAAAGGTATTTAAATCTATTACTTCTGTTACGCCATCAGCTTCTTCCAGTGGANANATAAATATTGGCACAAANNCAACNGGTAAGTTTTCAATTTCTCATAAAATAGGAAAATCTAATTTNAGATTAGATAGCAATCCTAATGTTGAAGATTTNTATGGTTTNAAAACNCAAGAATCTAGAGTTATTATTNATGAGGGAAAAATTAAATTAACTTCCTTAAATGGAAAGCCTGTCCAGGCTAAAGTTCCAAATGGAACAACATCTAATATTGTTTCAGAACAAATAAATCTCTCAAATTTGCCTCCAGAAGAATTAATAGCAGTTGTTATGGGTGGAGGTGCAAGGAAAATTAATTCACAATTTGATTTTGTAAATGATAATTTTAAACTTGATGACCCAGAATTTGAAATAAAAGTAGATGCTAATAATAAAAATAAAGTTGAGATATTTGATAAAAAATATGGTCATTCAATCTCAACACGGATTTTAGATAAAAACAGATCTTTTGAAGCAGTTGGTTCNAGGTTTCAGTTTACAGAAGAAGCTTTATTGGGAGAGACNTTTACTTTAANCAATAACAAGGCAGGTTCAGGTGACAACAGAAATGTCATTAACATGCTGGATCTTCAACTTGAGAAAATGGCTGATAAAGGTAAAGGTAATTTTCAAGAAATTTTTTCAAATACTTTAGCTAAAGTTGGTTCAAATGTTCAGGCAAATGATTTGTCATTGACCGCAGCATCAAGCAATAAAGATGCAGCTGAGGCATCNCAAAGTGAATTTTCTGGAGTAAGTCTTGATGATGAAGCCGCACATTTACTAGAGTTTCAACAAGCCTATCAAGCATCGGCACGAATNTTGCAAACTGCAAGAGAACTTTTTGAATCTCTAATCAAAGTAGTTTAAAATAATCGAGTTATTGAATGAAAGTTAGTACAAAATTATTTAATGAACAACAAATTAGACAATTTTCTAATTTAAACTCTGATATTCAAAAATTACAGGACAAAATTTCTACTGGTAAGAATATTTTAGTTGCTTCTGACGACCCAGTTGGTTCAGTTGATTTGTCAGGTTACAAAACTGTAAAACAACAGATAGACCAATATTTAAAGAATGTGAATTCATCAGAAACTAAACTTTCTTTAGTTGATACAAATCTTCAAAATCTTTCTAATATNATGATAAGGGCTAATGAGTTATTAATTCAGGCTTCTACAGATGTACTAGGGAGAAGTGATAGAGAAGCTATTGCAATAGAAATAGATGAGATGAAAGAAGAGGTTTTAGCAATAGCAAATCANCAAGATTCAAATGGCTCGTTTTTGTTTAGTGGTTTTAAAACAAAAACCAAACCTTTTCAAAAGAATATTTCTGGTGCNATTGAGTATAAAGGAGATAGTGGGATTTCATCATTATCTATTTCAGAGACAATGATGGTGGAAACAACTGTTGATGGAGAAGGGTTNTTCCAAAATATCAAAACTAATTCNGGAACTGCTATATCAATGTTCACAATGCTTGAAAACATGTCACATTCAGTTAGAACTGCATCTCAAGCAGTACAAGCAACAAAAGCTTCTACACACGCAGAATTTGAAATAACTAATAAAGATTATGGAACTTGGTCATTTGATATTACTGGACATGCTGGTACAGCAAGCATCTCTGTAGAATTAACAGGTGATGATCCTGCTGATATTATTAAAGCGATTAATAATGCTAATATTGGTTTGACAGCAAGCCAATCTTCTACTAATCCAAAAAAAATAAAGTTAGATAGCAGTCAAGAGGGAACAATTGAGATTAAAAATTTAGAAATNCCTAATATTAAAACAGCTCAAGAAAACCCAACTTCTTTTATTATTTTTGATCCACTAGATGCTAGTGGAAATAAGGTAGGTAAGTCTCAAACTTTATATGATAATGATCAGTTAACAACTTCCCAATTAGATAATGTTGCTAATAGTCAAGTTCATATTGCAAACTTTAGAGGTCAAGTTGGTGCTAAACTAAATTTGCTAAACAGACAATATGAAAATTTGAATGAAAGAAGTATGGCAGTCCAAAAAGACTTGAGTGAGATAGAGGATGCAGATCTGGCTAAACTAGTGACAGATCTTAAGTCACAACTCACTGGTCTTCAAGCTAGTCAGCAAGCCTTTGTAAAAATTTCAGATTTAAATTTATTTGATTTCCTCAAATAGTTTAAAAACTATCTAATACACTCACTGGTTCTTCTATTAGATCCTTTAACCAACCTANCTCTTNTATATCGGTAACATTCCATCCGGCNGGTGCTTTTGGCATTGTATTATTTCTTATTCCAAAAATAGTTGCACGAAAAACTTTTGATGATTTNTCAGTGCTATAGTCTCTAGTTTTTTCAGGGTCTAAAGGAGATGCAAACATTCCAGATAATTTTCTTTCAGCACCATTTTCTTTAAATAAAATTCTTTTGTGNANATAGTGGTTTAGATAATCNACNGCTTCATCACCNGCTTCAATTTCACTTANAAACTGGAGAATTNNTTCAGCACATTCAGTTATTTCTTCAAACTTAATTTCATTATAATGTTCCGATAAACCTTTAGAAAATTTTCTTGATATAGAGTTTATTGAGTTTTCAGAGCTCAAAAAATCTCTTGCGGTTATTGCACAACAAGAACCGAAGATCCATTCAGGACAAAAATTAGTCATGTTTTAATCCAACCATTAATATAAAATAATATATTATTAAGCTTAATTAAATATAAATTTAAAAAATTCAAGATTTTTTTATTTAATTTCTTTCCATGCTGACAAAATATCTTCAATCACTGCAGCTGAGCTGTTTATTCCTTCTACAGTTCTATTTTTATAGTCTTCTAAAACTTGTTCTTTACAATAACTATATAAATTGAAAAGATTACTTGCAATTGGTTCTCCTCTCTTGAAATCTAAACTGTCAGTAAGTATCATTAATGATGTAATGATTCTTCCAAAACTTTTAGATTTTCTTGAAGATCTTATTGGATCATTTGTTATTGCATCAGAAAGAATATTTAGATTATTATATAACTCTTCAAGTACTATTTGAATAAATTCATGTTTTGAAGCACCTTCAACTTTAGACATTATATCTGATTCTTGATACTCCTTTACCATTAAGTGGAAATTCATAATAGCTCCTAATTTTAATTATCCATATTTTATGAAACGGCGCTCTTAAAATATGTTTAGTTAAAAATTAACTTTTTTCTATATTTCTAATTTCGTGAGATATTTGATCATANGCCTTTAAAANATCATTTTCAGATATTATNCCTNCAAATTTATTGTTTTTNTCTATGACAGGNATNCTTTCACCAACAAAATTAGANAAAATTTTGATACACTCAAAAATATTNTTTGNAGGNTCTAATTTAATANATTTTTTTTCAATATATTTAATTGCTTTGTCATTTTTTTTNCCAATTATTTTAACTAATTTTAATTTACCNANAAATATTTTNTTNGNATCATNAAAATAAGCTTCAGTTACNTTNTTTTGACTAAATTTTTTTAAAGCATTTTCAATAGATATTTCTTTATTTAAGAATAGATAATTTTTATCAATATATTTTTCAATACTAGTCTGACTCAACAAAATATGTTCTCTACCAGATCCCATNGGAATCTTTCTTAACTTCAATTGAGCATCAAAAAAGCTAGAACCAAATATTAGGTATGTTATCAAGTTACTTAATGCTATAGGTAGGATTGATGCAATGGCATAATTGTATGACCCNGTCAATTCAAAAATTAAGACAATAGCTGTAATTGGTCCACCTATGACTGAACTGCTTACAGCAGCCATAGCAGAAACTGCAAAAATTGTACTTAGATTATCCTCGATACCTAAAAAAGGAACATTATATAACAAGGCGCCTGTGCATGCTCCAATGAGAAGAGCTGGAGAAAAAACTCCGCCAAAGAGACCAAATCCTATACAAAGAGAGGATAAGAAAATTTTGCAAATTAAGATTAATAACAAAAAGATAATTGTATTATTTTCTGTTATCACATTTATAATTGTCTCTGACCCTAATCCTATAGCACCAGGGATAAAAATACCAAAAGCACCACATATAAGAGCAGGTATTAAAGGTCTNAATTTAAAATCAATTCCCGATGAATTAGAAATTTTTGTACTTAACAGTAGTGATTTCATAAAAATATAGGCGACAATCGCAGAACATATCCCAGCAAACACTAAGCCAGGAATAGAATCTGAGATGGTAAAATTTACTTCATCAAATCTCAAATTTGGTGTAACTAAATTTATTTCTTGTGCAAGAAAACTTGCAGTTACAGAAGCAAGAGATATTGCAGACAATGCTCTCATTGAAAAATGTCTTAATACAACCTCATGTGCAAAAATTATTCCNGCTATAGGAGAAGAAAATCCAGCTGAAATTGCTGCTGCAACTCCTGCTCCAATAATTATATCATGAGGTATATCTGGCATGAATGTTCTTCTTCTTAAAAAAGCACCTAATGTNCCTCCAAAATGGACTAATGGTCCATAAATTCCAACAGAAGCACCCCCACTTATAGAAAAAAAAGCGGCTAATGTTGAAAGAAATCCTTTTTTGATATCAAGTGTTCCTGCTTTTTGGTGAGCTGCATAAATTGTATCTGCAGGACCATGCCANCGGTCTATTTGNAAAAAATNNATTAAAACACATACNAAAATGCCAGCTAGTAGACAAGAAATTAATGGNAAAATATTAATATCGTAACTAAATAATGACAATTGAAATAAATCCAAATGACTTCCTGATTGAAAATTTTTAAAGACCCATTTAGCAGTTAAAGAAAAAAATTGAGCTATAATAGAAACGATTAAACCAACAACCATTGCTGTTAAGACAAGTGCAACATTAGTTTGGAATAAATTTAGATTATTTTTTTTAGCCATTTCATAATCTTATCACTTTATAGAGTTTAATCTAATTTAAATTTTAAACTTATTATCCATTTATCTAAAATTTTTAATTATTCTTTAAAAAAGCTAGCCTAAAGTGGCACATTTTTTGCACAAAAGTAATATTTTGGAGATCAATATGAGAAACACTTTAAACGTTGGTATCATTGGATGTGGAAGAATTTCTTCAACTTATTTTGATATTTTTAATAATGGAATTGACGGTGTTAAGTTAGTTGGAGTATCAGATTTTATAAAAAACAAANCTTCTAATTTTGTTAATAAAATTAACTGTAAATACTACCCAGACTCAAAAGAAATATTGAANGATAATGTTTTAGATGCAGTAATTATTTTAACAGAAAGTGGNAATCATTACTCTAATGCNTTAGAGGCNTTNTCAATGGGAAAACATGTTATTACTGAAAAACCAGCATGCTTAATNCCTAAACAAATAGAAAAANTAGGATTATTAGCAAAAAAAAATAAATTAATGTANGCNACAATCTATCAAAATAGATACAATCCNGCACTCAAAAAAGCAAAAGAGATAATATCTGAAGGNCTTTTAGGTAAAATTAANATGATTTCTGGNAGGGTTAGNTGGTGNAGAGAACANGAATATTATGAGGANGGTTGGCATGGCACNTGGAAAATGGATGGTGGGGTTATTTCTCAACAAGCAATTCATCATCTNGATGCNATTCANTGGTTAAGTGGTGGTGTTAAAAAAGTAATTTCGCATTCAAGTAAACAAATGAACAAATTAGAGGCAGAAGATACGAATATTTCCTTACTTGAATATAAGAATGGAGCTGTAGGAACTTTTGAGGCTTCAACAGCAATTAGACCNAAAGATTATGATGCTGAAATTTCAATTTTTGGATCTAATGGTTATATAGTTGTTGGAGGTCTTTCAATGAACAAAATTATTTCTTTGCACATTGAAGGAGCGGGTGATTTAAAGAAAATTATAAAAGATTTCTCAGAAGAGGTTGATCATGGATATGGTGTCTCTCACCCAAGAATACTTAAAGAAACATTAGGTCATTTACAAAAAGGATCTATAAATCCCCCAATTAATTACAAGGAGGCTCAAAAAAGTGTTTTACTTATGAATGCTTTATATGAAAGTTCTGTCTCNAGAAATTGGGTTAATGTTAATACAAAAAATAGCTTTTACAAATTTAGGAGATAATTATGGATAGTGTCGTAGATTTTGAAATGGATAATAAAACACCTGGAAAAGATATAACAACAGAAGATTTGGAAACTAAATTTCCATTAGCTGCAAAGAAACATGATAATCATAAAACTGTAGTTAAAATTGATGANATAGAAATTGGTGGTAATGAATTAATCATTTTTGCAGGTCCAAATACAGTTGAAAATAGAGAGATGATATTAGAAACAGCTGAACAAGTTAAAAAAAGNGGNGCTCATTTTTTAAGAGCAGGGGCCTATAAACCTCTAACATTTCCATATAGAAGTGATAGTTATTTTGAGTTAAGAGAAAAAGGACTNGAATATTTNAAAGAAGCAAAAGAAAAGTTTGGTATTAAAGTTATTACTGAGATAATGCATGTGGATAAAATAGATGAGGTCTCCAAAGTTACTGACATATTACAAGTGGGTACTAGAAACATGCAAAATTATCCGTTGTTAGAAGAGTTAGGAAAGCAAAAAAAACCTGTAATGTTAAAAAGACATTATGGGGCATCCTTAAGAGACTGGCTTGGAGCAGCGGAATATATTTTATATAATGGAAATCCAAATGTAATTTTGTGTGAAAGAGGGGTAAGTGTTACCCATACTCATAGGTCTACTTCCAGATTTTTATTAGATCTGCAAGTGGTACCTGCTGCAATGGATTTTACTCATCTTCCAATCATTACAGATCCGTCCCATGCAACATTTTGGGCTAGTTGGGTAGCTCCTATGTGTTTCGCTTCAGTTGCTTCAGGCGCAGATGGAGTAATGATTGAAGTTCATCCTGATCCAAAGAATGCAGCCACAGATCCTCTTCAGCCTATAGGCTTTGAAGAGTTCTCAGGTGTTATGAAAAAAATGAAAAAAATTCATTCAATTATCAAAGGTTGAAATGGAAAATTATACATTAATTGTTGGTGAGAATCCTTCTAAAGGAGCACGCTCACCAATACTTTGGAATAAAACATATAGTGAATTAAATATTAATCAAAAAATGTATCCTAAAGATATTGCAAAGAATGATTTTGATTTTGAAATTCCAAAATTATTTAGTGATAAAGCATTCGTTGGAGGGGCAGTTGCTGTTCCTTATAAAGAGAAGATTATAAAATTCACTTCGAATAAAGAACAGATATTACAAGGTCCAAAAGCAGTCAATTGCTTGGTTAGGGATAAAGATAGATTATTAGGTTATAACACAGATGGTATAGCTACAATTAAAATATTAGAGAAGCAGCTTAATCTCGGTAAAGTTGATCAAATTTTAGTCCTTGGGACTGGTGGAATGGCAAAGGCCGTTGTGTCTGAATTATATGTAAAATATCCATCAATGCCAGTTTTCGTATTTGATAGAAAGAAAAACTGTATGGTTTTTAAGGGAGGAAAATTTCAAAATATTTCTCACAAATTAGATAAATCTCTTAATACAGTAATAATCAATTGTTCTTCTGCAGGGTTTTATAATGATATTAGTATTGGTAAAATTAATAAAAATGTAATTGAAACTCACTCTTTTTTTATTAATCAAGATGGCTCCAATTTGAATTATGTTAATGGATGTTTTGAAACTCTTCATTCATTTAACAAAGTTTCATATATCATGGACGTTATTTATCAACCAAGTAAAACGTTATTATTATTAGCGGCTGAGTATTTTGGCATTCCAAACCAAAATGGTTTAGAAATCAATTTGTTGCAAGCTGCCATTGGCTTTCAAAAAGTGAACCCTGAAAACAGTTTAGAACATATAATAAAAATTATGGAATCCTAATGTCAGACATAAAAGCATCAATAATAATTAGGACAAAAAATGAAGAACAATGGATACCATATTGTCTTGAAGGAGTTTTAGCTCAAAAAAATATAAAAAAAGAAATTATTGTGGTTGATGATAATAGTTCTGACAACACGATTGAAATCGTAAAAAATTTCCCTGTACAGTTATTTCATTATGAGGGCGAATACTTGCCTGGAAAATCTCTAAATTTTGGTGTGTCAAAATGTTCTGGAGAATATGTAGTTTTCATTTCAGGGCATTGTGTTCCAAAAGATCCATTTTGGTTAGAAAATTTGTTAAAACCTTTTAGCAAGTATAATAAGCTGGCAGGTGTT
Organism: Rhodospirillaceae bacterium; assembly: GCA_002701455.1. Taxonomy (GTDB): domain Bacteria; phylum Pseudomonadota; class Alphaproteobacteria; order Thalassobaculales; family Thalassobaculaceae. Next base: position 1,006 of record NZVJ01000087.1, on the reverse strand, counting down.
TACGGACGTCAGGAACCATTTTCGTTTACAAGTGATACTGATAAAAGGGATTTGTGGAATACATTTGGCTTGGACTCAAAGTTACAAGTTCGTGATAGTTTTTTTCACAATGCAAATAGTTGCATTCCAAAACAACTTTTGAAGAAATATCCATTTGATGAAAAGGCTACTAATATTGAAGACAGGTTGTGGTCAACTGATAGGGTAAAAGAAGGTTTTAAAATTTTCTATAATTCAGAAGCAAGTGTTTATCATTGGCATGGTATAAATCAGGATAATAATAAAAAAAGGCTTTCAGGTGTTGTTAGAATTTTGGAGGAAAATAACTTAATTTTTCCTAAAATTGAAAATAGAAAAAAAATAGAGCCTAAAACTGCTATCATACCATCTTTGGACCCGATGCAATTTGATAAAAAAATGTTGCTTTTAAAAAAAACAATAAACAATCTGAAACTTTCAAAATATATAAAAAAAATTATTTTGTTGTTAGGACCGCATGTAAACAAAGAACAATTTAATGATTTAAATATTGATCAATTAATAATTAGACCAAAACATTTGACTTCACCTATATTAGGTCAATGGCCAAGTATATCTTATGCTCTAAGCTATGAAAAAAATACAAAACAAAAATCATATCTCATTCTTCAAGAAAACTACCCCTATAGAAGCCATGAACAAATAGATAATCTGATTGAATTTTATTTAAAAAGCTCTTCAAGGGTTGTTATGTATGGTCAAAAAATAAGAAACACAATATTTGAAAGTAAAAATAATAAATTGAAACCAGTAGGTCTTCCTTTTGTTCCAAAAAATCTTGCAAAAAACATTTATATTTCTGCATTAAAAGGTTTTGCGATGGTTGCTGAATCTGAATTTATAACAAAAGAAGTATCAATTCATGAAGACTTTGATTTACTGGATTTAGAAGATCAATTTTCAATGATTCAGATAAACTCTCAAAAAGATTTTAATTCATTTAGGAAAAATTTTAAAAAAGATTTCA
>NZVJ01000086.1 GCA_002701455.1 Rhodospirillaceae bacterium | reverse complement strand
AAATTTTTGAGACCAAGGGGTGTTATCTCACTAATTCACCGGGCCGACCGGCTAGACCATATTCTGGCTCTGATGAGAGTGAAGTTTGGTGGCTTAATTGTGTGTCCTCTCTGGCCTAAGGCTGAACATCCTGCAAAAAGAGTAATTATTTTTGGCACCAAAGGAAGCGCAAGCCCTACAAAAATAATGCCAGGCATCATTTTACACAACGACGACGGTTCCTACACAACCTCAGTACAGTCCGTTCTTACCGGAAAAACTTTACTTGCTGATTTGCTTGGCTAGATAATCTCATCATAACTCCCCCTCGGTATTTTGCATGAGATCAAAGTAAATTTTTCACTAGCGTTGAGAGCTATATTCAGAGCATCAGTCAGTTGCGCTCTAGTTTGGACGACAAACCCATTTCCTCCTGTGGCTAATGCTATGCTTTTGAAATCTGTTTCATTCATATCAACGCCTGCATTCTTATATTGCATTTCCCTTTGTTTTTTTTCTATAAGGGCCAAAGAGGCATCAACAAAGACAATCACAATTACAGGTAAAGCTAGATCCCGTAATGTTATCAGTTCGCCGAGAACCATCTCCAAGCCACCATCNCCCATAAATGCTACAACCACNCTACTAGGNTCTGCTAGTTTAGCTCCAGTAGCGAGAGGCAGCGCACATCCCATAGTACAAAACGCGCTAGATTGAAGAGCAGATCGGGGNACATATGTGGGCCACGCTTGACTTATAAGAATTCTATGCGCTCCCGAGTCCATTGTTATTATTGTATCTCTTGGCACAAGCTCTCGGACTGTCTCTGTTATAGCACCCGGCCCCCATTCTTGCTTTTGACCATAAATTGTGGCGTGTCTGTTGAGCATTTCTGTCAGCTCGCCATTTTTCCAGGTGGTTTTTGTATCCACACCTTCTGAAAGTGCTCGAATACCTTCTCCAATGTCGCAAACAAAACTTATTGAAGATTGATGCATATAAGAATATTCAGGTGCTATAAGGATCTCAATAACCCTATTTTCTGAGCAATCCCATAAATTCCGCCATCCGCTTCTCATTTCAATTGGATCGTAGCCAACAAGTAATATTAGATCNGCNGCNNTAATAATTGGNTTAATATTTTTATCTCCNAGGGGGGATANACCNGCGGCGCCAAGGCTCAATTNATCGTCATCAGGTATAATGCCCTTNGCCTTGTAGGTTGTAACAATTGGGACACCAAATTTTCTAGAGAAATTAATTATTGCACCGCTAGCGTTTTGGTGAACGGCGTCAAGACCGACGATCATGACTGGGTTTTGTGCCTCGAACAGCCAGCGCCTCGCTTGATTTAGCGATTGTCCATCCGCCGGCTTTATCGGCCCCGGGACGGCCCTAGTGGATATTTTGGCGACTGGATGCAACTGACTGGCTATCTTTATTGGTAAGTCAAGGTGCACTGGGCCAGGCCTGCCTTCAGTCGCAATCGCTATTGCTTTATCGATAAGCTCTTCGACAAAACCGTCTGGCACCCGGAAACTTGCTTTGGTAACAGGGGAAAAGACGGAACAATGATCAAACACTTGATGGTTATAGGTTATCGCGTCAGCGGGATCTACNCATCCCGTAATGACGATGAGNGGCACCCGGTCCTGTAGAGCGTTCACCGTCACATTAACAGCGTTGGCAGCNCCAGGGCCCACAGTTGCAATCAATAATCCGGGAGCCTCAGTGACATGGTGAACACCCTCCGCCATAAAACCAGCCGCATTTTCATGTTTCGAAAGTAAAAACTTGATTCCCGCATCTTCCAATGCGTCAATTATCGTGAGGACCTCACCGCCTGGTATACCAAAGGCGAACCTTACACCGGCTTGATAAAGCCGCTCTGCTATAATATCAGCTGTTCTATGCTTAACGGATTTCACAAATTTTCTATTCAGCCGCTTGCAAATCTTTTTTTGCTTCTTCGTGCTCGGCTATCCGTAAAAATCCCTCACGTGTTTGAGGCAATTTCATTTCAAGAATACGAGAGGCTACGACCGTTCGGAGTATTTGTGCTGTTCCACCACCAATAGTGAACATCCTAGCGTCTCTAGCCAACCGCTCCATTGGGTAATTACGCGAATAGCCTCGCGCTCCAAACATTTGGAGCGCATCGTTTGTAACCTTTAAAGCCATTTCAGAAGTAAAAATTTTTCCCTGGGCTGCTAATGTTGGATCAGGAAAAGGACTACCATTTTGTCCAGCACTTAAAGCGGCCTTGTGTAATAACGAACGGGCCGCTTCAATTTGCACGGACATATCCGCGAGCATCCATTGTAATCCCTGAAACTCTGCTATAGGACGGCCAAATTGCTCACGTTCCTTTGCAAACTCCAGAGCATTTCGATAAGCCCCGACAGCCAGCCCAAGTGCCACCGTACCCGCGCCTACTCTCTGAGAATTATAAGCATTCATCANATCAGCAAATCCGCGTTTGAAACCNGAGGGNGGCATTAAGACCATNTTTTCTGNGANTTCTAAATCCTCAAATATCAATTCTGTCTCTGGTATGCCCCGCAGCCCCATGGTTGGCTCGCGGGTACCCACCTTCAATCCGTCAGCCTCACCGCGGACTGCTAAAAATCCTCCTATACCTAGTTCGATATTATTTTCGTCAAATACTCTGGCAAAAATTAAATGAAGTTTGGAAACTCCGCCCCCTGTTATCCAGTGTTTTTTCCCATTAATTACGTATTTGTCCCCGCGCTTGTCGGCGCGTGTGGTCATTTGAGACGCTGCGCTTCCNGCATCTGGCTCAGTAATACAGATTGCTGGCTTATCGCCAGCAAGCACCAAGTCCGCTGCTAACCGCTTCTGGAAATCCGTTCCATAATGCATTACCGCAGATATAGCGCCCATATTCGCCTCCACGGCGATCCTTCCTGTTGGACCGCAGTAGGCAGCCATCTCTTCCACAACTAAATTGGCTTCAAGAAAATTTCTACCCGGTCCACCATATTCTTTNGGNATAGTCATACCAACNAATCCGGCATCGGTAAGTGCTTTTACATTATCCCAGGGATATTGCTCACTTTTGTCGACTTCCACGGCGTTTTGCGCAACCAGAGTAGAAGCTATTTCTCTCGCGCGCGCTTGAATTTCGATTTGATCCTTAGTTAAATTAAACGTCATAGCCTATCCCATTGTCCTTATATGCATGCCTTTTGATCAACTTCTAACATTAATATCTAATATCTGCACTTTAATCTAGCCGTTCCCCAAGAAAACAGACGTTTTCCAGGGTGGCCCCACTGGAAAGACGTCTTAAGTTAGCCGCAACAAACTCCCATCTCCTATTTGACATGGCGAGTGTCCATGCCGAATTGTGAGGAGACATGATGATGTTATCAAGTTTTTGAATAGGAAATCTAGATGGCCATGGATTAGGATCTGATGCGCCTGGATAATTATACCAAACATCTATAATGGCGCCCCGTATCCGTCGAGAAGCTAATGCCTCGTAAAGAGCAGCTTCCTGAATTACTTCCCCTCGACCCACATTAGCAATCACTGCATCGGGTTTCATCATTTTAAAACAGCTGTGATTAATCAAACTTCGNGTCTCGGAACCCCCTGGCAACGTGACAATTATAAAGTCACTTTCTTTAAATAATCTTCCGATTTGATCAAACTGAGCAATCCAGTCAACAAATGTTTCTGTTTCTTTGTGGCTTCGCGATACAGCCATTACATTCATACCAAATGCTTTGCTTCTTTTTGCTACCTCTATACCAATGCGGCCAAGACCGATAATGCCGACCGTTCGTCCCATCATCTCAAGATGGTGTGGTCCACTGTTGATACTACGCCCATTGAAGGAATTGGACCGCATATCTTGATCAGTGTCACGCATCAATCCAGTTTGCCATTCAATCATAGCTCCCATAAGATGTTCTGCTATAGTTGTTTCATGCTCGTACGTATTGCACAGAGGGACACCAGAAGGAAGCTCCTCTGGCGTAATCCAGTCAACACCAGTAAACGGAACCTGATACAGTTTTAGGTTAGCCTTTTGAGGAATTTCCATGCCAAGTCTGCCTCCAACTATTACATCATAGTTGGGTAAAACATCCGAAATTTGCTCTTTATCTTCCCTTATGCTTAAGACATCTACCTTCCAGTTTGACGGAAGTATAGACTCTAGGGTTTCATTATTATTCATGCCTGTATCCCGCAAAACTAATGCGNAGAATTTTGTGNTCATCNAACTATGCCTGCCTCTCGAATAAATCTATAAAACCGGATGACTATCAATGTTAATTTGCTTTTTAATACTTTAACTAGTTAGACTCGGTGGTGCAAAGATTAGAGTAAGGGAAAGCGGAAATAATTTGAGTAATTCACAAAGCGGCAAACTGATTCTTGGAGCTGCAGCTGCGGCAAACGCGGCTGGTACAGAAGCTGCCTTATCTGTGATGCGTTTGGGAGGAAATGCTGTGGACGCANCATTAGCTGCAGCTCATATGATGGGTGTAGTGGAACCATTAGATTGCGGCATTGGTGCTGGAGGATTTATGACTATATATGATTCCTCCACCAATACTTCTGAAATCATTGACTTTATGGGAACGTCCCCGCAGTTGGCAGAATATCAGCTTTACTCTACGAATGATGACAATGGCCGTTTTGTGATACGGGTTGAAGGACAGCACAACCAGATCGGACACCGCTCTATTGCAACTCCTGGTGTTCTTCGGGGGTTTGAAATGGCACATAAGCGTTATGGTAAATTGCCTATGCAAGTCTTATTAGAACCAGCAATTGATAAAGCGAAAAACGGGTTTCCTGTTTCATACAAAGGCGCTCTTAGAATGCGGAGAACTACCGATATTCTCTCTTTAACCTCCTCCTGCAAAAACCTATATCTCAAATCGGACGGCAACCCTTTTNAAGAAGGCGAGATNATAAAAAATAACGATTACGCNNAAGTTTTAGAAGAGATNGGGCGGGCCGGNAGCGCGTCTTTCTACAGCGGAGACATAAGCAAGTTGATTGTAAGGGAAATAGAAAATAATGATGGATTTCTTACTCCAATAGATCTCAAAAACTATGAGGCTGTTCGAAAAANACCTGCCGAATATATATTCATGGGGCACAATGTAATCACGGTACCCAGACCATCGACAGGCGCTCTNGTTTTTTCAGGCCTAAAGTCGCTTACGNATTTCCCTGAAGTGAAAGATNCCCAGGANCTACTTGTACGTGCCATGCTTAGAATGTTCGCAGAAAGGAGAAAAAGCTTCGGCGACTTCAACGATGAAAATGGCGGCCAAATAACTGAGTCTCCTGAGACAACTAGCCTATGCACACTAGACGTTGAAGGTAATGCCGTTTCTTTAACTTACTCGAATAACAACCACTCCGGCGTAGTTATTCCAGGAACAGGAATTCTTATGAATAACCAGATGGCACTATTTAGTCCTTGGCCTGGCAACCCAAATGAAGTTTCGGGTGGGAAGCGTCCTGTTAGCAGTATGATGCCATCAATATTATTAAATGGTCGCTCGGTTAGATTAATTCTTGGAGCTTCAGGATCCACACGCATACCTACCTCAATAATGCAAGTTCTTTACCGCTTATTGCTCCAGGACAAGAGCTTAATTGAGGCTATTACAGAACCCAAACTGCATGCAGAAGCAGAGACATTATTAGCTGATGAAGACCTTTGCGAAACGGCCGCGTCACTTGCCAAAAAATTAGGGTTAAGTTATCAAAACTCACCCGGAAGGGATACTTCCATGGGGGTTGTGCAAGCAATACAACTTGACGACGGTAATATGGTTACAGCTATCGGGGATCCAAGAGCTAGAGGGGAAGGCCTAGTTATCTGATCCTCCAAAATATTTTGAGGACACTTGAATGNAGAAAATTACATTGATACTCGGTGGAGCTAGGTCAGGCAAAAGCGCTTTTGGNGAGAAGCTCGCATTAAGTAAAAATGGAAAACCTATTTATATCTTTACTGCTCAATCATTTGATGAAGAAATGGATGAGCGAATTCGTATTCATAGAGACCGAAGGGGAAAAGAGGCCTGGAAAGATGTTGAAGCAAATATTAATTTAGCTTCTGCAGTCTCAAAGTGGAGTAAAAAAGAAAACGTCATTTTGGTTGACTGCTTATCTCTATGGCTTACTAATTTAATGACCCATGAAAGAAATGTAGATAAAGATATTCAGAAGTTTTTAAGTCAGTTAGAAAAGTCATCGGGCGAAGTTATTCTCATCTCCAGTGAGGCTGGACTGGGTATCGTTCCGAATAACAGAATGGCTAGAAATTTTCGCGATCACTTAGGATTATTGCACCAGCAGGTAGCTGCAATTTCAAAGACTGTGATCATGATGGTTGCAGGNATCCCAATGTTTGTTAAAGGNCAAATCNAATTATCTTGAANTNTTAGGGTAAAAATAAATATGAGCTACAGCGANCCTAGAACATTATTTGAAAAGATATGGAAANGGCANGAAATTTTAACCCGCGACGACGGCGTCTCGTTACTATCTATCGATAGACATTTATGTCATGAGGGTTCTTTTCATGCGTTTGATAAACTTAAGATGGAAAATAGAACCGTACGTTGCCCAGACCTAACCGTTGCCATCGCCGATCACTACGTATCCACTAACTTTCCAGATCAAGGAAATGAAGTAGAAGCCCTAAGAGTTCCAATTGAAAAATTGGAAGTTAACGCTAAGGAAGCTGGCATAAGACTCTATGGTGTGGGCTCAAAAGAACAGGGTATTGTGCACGTTGTTGGACCAGAGCAAGGCCTCACTATACCTGGTATCACCCTTGTATGTGGGGATAGTCACACCGCGACGCACGGTGCCTTTGGGTGCCTGGCATTTGGCATAGGTGCGTCTGAAGTAGCCCATGTGCTGGCCACTCAGACCTTGTGGCAAGCAAAGCCGAAAACTATGCGCATTAATATAAATGGTTCACTTTCAGATGGCGTGGTAGCAAAAGACATTATTCTGTATTTAATCTCAGTAATAGGTGCAAATGGAGCAAGTGGGCATATGATTGAATATGCTGGTTCCACAATAAAAGGCCTTTCAATGGAAGGACGAATGACCATCTGCAACATGTCGATTGAAGCCGGCGGGCGAGCTGGAATGGTCGCACCTGATCAAAAGACTTTTGACTATCTAAAGGATAGAAAACATGCTCCAAAACTTAAAGATTGGGATCGCGCCCTCATGGATTGGCAGACACTAGCCACTGAGCCTGGAGCAGAATTTGATAAAGAAGTAACGCTAAATGCGATGGAAATAGCACCGTCGTTAACCTGGGGCAATAGTCCCGAAGAGACGCTTCCCGTTACTGGATATATACCTAGACCCGAAGAGGAAGCGGACGTTGTTAAACGAGAAACTCTAGAGAGCACTCTGGAGTATATGGGTTTAACACCTGGAGAAAAGCTAACTGATATTACTATTGATCGGGTGTTCATTGGCTCATGCACTAACTCGCGAATAGAAGATCTTCGTTCGGCAGCACGAATAGCCAAGGGCAGAAAAGCTCAAATTCCAGCGATCATTGTCCCAGGATCCACTCTAATAAAAGAGCAAGCAGAGGCAGAAGGACTAGATGAGCTTTTTAAGGATGCNGGTTTTGAATGGCGGTCAACCGGTTGTTCTATGTGCGTTGGTATGAATGGTGATATTACGCCGCCGGGAGAAAGATGTGCATCGACAAGNAANAGAAACTTCAAAGGTCGACAAGGACCAGGAAGCAGGACACATCTCATGAGCCCCGCTATGGCAGCNGCAGCNGCAATAACNGGCCGCNTAACTGACGCTAGAGATTTGAGTTAGGAGAAACTCGACATGGAAGCATTTCGAAAACTGGAAGCAACGGCCGCAACAATTCAAATAGCTAATATTGATACAGATCAAATAATTCCGGCTCGCTTNTTAAAAACACCACGAAGCACCGACCACGGGCAATTTTTATTTCACGATATGCGCCGCGCCAAGGATGGAGAGCTGAACGAAAACTTTATATTAAACCAAAAAGAATTCAAAACAGCCGGTATTTTAGTTGCCGATAATAATTTTGGTTGCGGTTCTTCGAGAGAATCAGCTGTCTANGCTCTTCATGATGCAGGAATAAAATGTGTCATCGCTCCTAGCTTTGGGGATATCTTCTATACTAATTCACTCAAAAACGGCTTGCTGCCTATAAAACTTGATCGACCGATCGTGCAGGCTATATGGAAGGCTCTGGAGTCAGCAAATAGATCAGAAATAGAGGTTGATCTCGAAGGTCAAACACTTCATTTGCCAGACGGCAGTACTTATAATTTTGAAATTGACCCATTTCGAAAACAGTGTCTTTTAGAGGGTCTAGACGATATCGACCTAACCTTAAAATACCAAGAATGTATTGAAAAACATGAGATAAGTGAGGAAACTAATTATCCTTGGACACGCTCTATTTCTTAATCTATGAGCCCTCACAACCTTGGATCTTTATGGAATTTTCGAACAATTTTCTCATAATCGTTCTGGCAATTGTTCTAGATGCTATTCTAGGCGACCCAAAGTGGGTTTATTCAAAAATACCACACCCGGTAGCAGTCATTGGGTTTCAGATAGAACGTCTAGATAGATTTTTAAACCAAACTATCTACTCGACAAGTACCCGCAAGATTTTTGGGGTTTTTTCCGCAGTAATTGTGATTAGTTCCAGTTGGCTGTTCGGTTGGTTGATTGACAATTTATGCAGCCAGGTGAGTTTTGGCATCATCCTCCAAGTGGTTACTGTGTCAATATTTTTGGCACAAAATAGTCTTTACCGTCATGTTGCGTCGGTAGCAAAAGCTTGTAGCGTTAACGACATAATTAGCGCTCGATCTCAAATAAGCCACATAGTTGGGAGAGACCCAAACTCCTTAGACCAAAAAGCCATCGGCAGAGCTGCTATAGAGTCCCTAAGTGAAAATTTTTCCGATGGTGTCGTAGCCCCAATTTTTTGGTACGCCGTGGGAGGCTTGCCCGCTCTAATTGCTTACAAAGCGCTCAACACATCAGATAGTATGATTGGATATCTTAACGAAAAATACGCTCATTTCGGCTGGTGTTCCGCCCGATTGGATGACCTAGCAAATTTTATTCCTGCAAGATTAAGTGCTCTGATTATATCAGTGGCGGCCTTCCTCATACCATCAGCAAACGGCTCAAATGCATTTAAAACCGCGATCAGGGATGCTAAAAAACACCGATCCAAAAATGCCGGCTGGCCAGAAGCCGCAATGGCAGGAGCACTTGACATCAAAATTGCGGGACCACGACACTACAGTGGCGGTCTCGTTAACGACGCCTGGATGGGTGCTGGAACCTCAAATGTCGAGGCTTCACATATTCATAGAGCACTGCGAATTTTTTGTGTATCTTGCGTGCTAAATGTTTTTTGGCTAATCCTCCTTGACAGCATAAACTTCTAAATATCATCTTTATTTCAAATAAGAATTACTATTATTTTTTTATCAATTAACGTTGTGTGGATGTTAAAAATGCCCTTAGTCTCTAGAAAAAATACTCGCAGCATAGCCATTAAACCGGTGACAAAAGACACAATTCAAAATCAAAAGAAAGGCCGGAATAGGTCCACTTACGAATGGCTAAAAATCAACGGCTTCGAGGGCAAACCTGGAACATTCTGCTTTACTCCCACGCAACCGAACGATTAGGGTAAGCTTTTCCTTGGTGTAGAAGGTGCCAAAGGACCAGGTAACGACATCTGGGATCTTGCCGGTCTGCCAAAACAACTTCCAAAGGGGCGGTATTATATCGACAGACGCTTATCTCCAGAAATGGCTACCAGAGCCGCTACGGGTTGGGCCATCGGGGAATATCAGTTTTCAAAATACAAAAAATACAGCAAATGCGAAGCCGAGTTGGTATGGCCACAGGGGGCTGATAAAGCAGAGGTAAATCGCTTGGCCAGTGGCATTGCTATTACAAGGGACTTGATTAATCTGCCGGCGAATGACTTNGGTCCGCAAGATTTGGCAGATGCTGCAAAAAAAATAGCTCGGACTCATAAAGCCAGTATTACAGTTATAAAAGGAAAAGATCTTTTANCTAAAAATTATCCNTCTATTCACGCTGTNGGCCGCGCATCGTCGCGACCTCCTTGCTTAATAGACTTGCNGTGGGGNAANANGTCATCTCCAAAAATCACATTAGTCGGCAAGGGTGTATGTTTTGACAGTGGTGGACTNGATATTAAACCNGCATCAGGAATGTTAAATATGAAAAANGATATGGGTGGAGCNGCTCAGGTACTTGGTTTAGCNCATATGATTATGGATTCCAGACTCTCTGTGCGGCTTAGAGTTTTGATACCTGCTGTCGAGAATGCTATATCAGGGGACGCTTTCCGCCCCCGGGACGTCCTCCAAACTCGAAAAGGATTAACTGTAGAAGTAGGAAATACCGATGCGGAAGGCCGACTGATACTTTCTGATGCTTTAACGGAAGCATCAAAGGAAAAACCCGAAATGGTGATCGATTTTGCAACATTGACCGGAGCGGCGCGAGTCGCCGTTGGCACGGATTTACCCGCTTTGTTTTGCAACAATGATGGTCTAGCAAATAAAATAATGGAATATGGCTTAAAGAATAATGATCCGGTTTGGCGTCTACCGCTTTGGGAAGGATATAAACATTTAATTGAGTCGAACGTGGCAGATCTATCAAGTACAGGTTCAACGCCTTTTGGCGGTGCTATAACAGCTGCATTATTTTTGGAAAATTTTATTGAAACTGATATCCCTTGGGCACATATCGATTTAATGGCTTATAATACTAGGGCTAGGCCCGGACGGCCCGAAGGAGGAGAAGCGCAAGCTATAAGAGGCATATATGGTATGTTGAAGGATCAATTTGGGTAATTTGACGTTTTTCTAGTAACCAACGTTTAGGTCCACCAGCCCCTTCGGGGACTGCCCTAATCTAACTCTCTTAATATTTTCTACAAAAGCATTAGCAGCAGAAGGAATAAATACTTCAGCTGCGTGATGAGGTGTTATAATAATTCGTTGGTCATCCCAAAACGGATGACTTTCCGGCATCGGCTCATCTATGAAAACATCTAAGGCGGCACCCTTAATTTGACCATTATCCAGCGCCATCGACAGGTCCTCTTCGACCAACTGATTACCACGCCCTGCATTAAGTAAAAATGAACCCTTGGGCATCTTTTCAAATAGACCCATGTTTAATATACCCTTGGTAGCGGAGGTGTTGGGCAAAAGACAAGCGAGGTAATTAGTGGTTTTAAGCATCTCCACCAAACCGTCTTCCCCAGTAAACGATCTAATGCCTATTAAATTTTTTGGTGTCCTACTCCAGCCCTGAACCTGTAATCCAATATTTACAAGCATTTTAGCTAGGTACCCGCCAAGATAACCGAGGCCCATTATCCCCACGCAGATAGAGTCTGTGTCAAAGGCTCTCTCGGGCGCCCAAATCTTTTTAATTCGAAGCGAGTCATAATAATTTGTCTCCCTATGAAGTCGGAGGATATTCATAATGAACCAATGAGCCATAGATCGCGCCATATGCGGGTCCGTTACCCGAGCCAATGGAACATCTTTTGGATAGCCGGGATCGGAAAGCACATGATCCACTCCCGCCGCCATTGAAATAACAAGCTTCAAATTAGGCAATTTTGACAGTTCTCCATGAGGGAGCTTCCACACCATGGCCACATCAATTTCATCTGGGTCGCCATAATTTGGCCACTCTAGAATATTTAAGGTGGGGTCAACTTTGTTTAGCGCTTTTATGTAGCTTTCTGCCGACTCGTCGCCAAGTTTTATCATTATATTAGGCAAAAATTTCTTCTCCAATTTATTTAATATTGCTGTTCCCTACTAACCAAGTTATTTGGCACTGCACCTGAAAACACCTTGCCAATAGCATCAGCCACCTGTCTTGCAGCACTGTCAGCATTAGATTGTGCGGAGACATGAGGCCAGACTTTTACTTTTGGGTGGGTCCAATATGGATGCTCCGATGGAAGAGGCTCCTCATTAAAGACGTCTAGCGCGGCGCCCGCTATATGACCGGAGTCGATAGCGCGTAAGAGACATTCATCAACAACATGCTGTCCTCGTCCAGCATTGACAATATACGAACCTACAGGAAGATGTGCGATCGTATCTGAATTAATTATTCCAGTCGTTTTTGGCGTGAGAGGCAAAAGGCAACACAATATTTTTGTTCTATTCAAGAAAGATTTTAACTGGTTTTCCCCATGAAAACATTCCACTCCCTCAACTATTTTTGCTGTTCGACTCCAGCCGGCGACGTTAAATCCTAAAGTCGCAATTTTCCCGGCAGCGTCACGGCCAAGTTCCCCCAAACCAAGTATACCAACCGCACATTCTGAGGTTTCAGGGGGTGGCAGAACTTCCCATTTACACTGCTGTTCTAGATTCTCATACTCTGGCACTTGCCTATGAAATCTTAAAACTTGTAAAAGGATCCATTCACTCATGGCTTGGGCCATCCAAGGATCTACTAACCTTATAATATCGACATGCGTAGGCAGATTAGGTTCTGTAAAAATATGATCCACCCCCTGTCCTAGTGAACAAATACAGCGTAAATTTTTTAATTTCGCATAATTTCCAGGCGGCAACTTCCATACTAACGCAAACTCGATGTCGTTTGGATCCCCTATATCGGGCCAGACCCGCATATCCAAATTTGGGATAAATTCACGCAGCTGTCTTTCCCATTCAACGGGGGAATCATTCGGAGAATAAAAAAGCACTGCGGGCATGATAACTTTCCATTCAAACAATCATACGCGTAAACTAAACTGATTATATTTTTGCAAATTTTCATCGGCAGGTAAATTCAATACGATAAAAATTGTCTGCGTTATTGCAATCAGTTGAAGGCAGCCCTCATTAGCGTCTTCGTATAAGGGGCTTGCGGATTAGTTATTATTTGTTCCGCCTTTCCTTCTTCTACAACTAACCCGTCCTTCATCACAATAATTCTGTGAGACATTGCTCTAACTACCTTGAGGTCATGGCTAACAAATAGATATGCTAATTTATATTTTTGCTGCAAATTTCTTAAAAGTTCAACAATTTGCCCCTGAACGCTCAAATCTAAAGCAGAAGTAGGCTCGTCTAAAACAATGAGTTTTGGCCTGAGCACCATCGCCCGTGCTATCGAAATTCGTTGCCGTTGTCCGCCCGAAAACTCATGAGGATATCTATTTCGCATCGATAAATCTAAACCAACTTCTTTTATCACTTCATCGATTCTTATATCTATTTCTGCTTCTTGTTTAAGCCCTAGATTTTTTTGACCATGGACGCGCAACCCCTCGCCAATTATTTCGGCCATCGACATTCTTGGAGATAGACTTCCAAACGGGTCCTGAAAAACGATCTGCATTTGTGCACGAAGAGGCCTGAGACTCTTATTTTTCAGTTTGTTTATTGTACCCCCAATGAAAGCTATTTTCCCCTCACTTGCCTGTAATCTTAGAGCAGCCAGTCCAAGAGTTGTTTTTCCGGATCCGCTCTCGCCCACAACACCCAGAGTTTCGCCAGACTTTATAGAAAAGCTTATTCCATCTACCGCCTTAATATGCCCAATTGTGCGTTTAAGAACACCCTTTTGAATGGGGAACCATACCTTCAAATTTTCAACTTCTAAAATTTTTTCAGCGCCATCCGGCAAGGCATTTGGCGTCCCGCTCGGCTCTGAACCTATAAGCTTTTGTGTGTAGGGGTGTTCTGGATTGGCAAATAGTTTTTCTACTGGTTTGGCTTCGACGATTTCTCCTTTACTCATCACACAAACTTTGTCAGCAACCTTTTTTACAACGCCCAAGTCGTGTGTGATCAGCAATAAAGCCATCCCAAGTTCTTTTTTTAAATCCTTTAACAAATCAAGGATTTGTGCCTGTACTGTTACATCCAATGCTGTAGTAGGCTCGTCGGCTATGAGAAGATCTGGTTTATTTGCAAGGGCGGCTGCTATCATCACTCGTTGCCGTTGACCGCCGGACAATTGATGCGGGTAAGCTTGCAATCTTGTTTCCGGCTTTTGAAGGCCAACCATTTCTAAAAGCTCTATACACTTGTTTCTCGCTTCTCGCCCGGTTAATCCACTGTGTAGGGCTAATGTTTCTGAGATTTGTTTTTCTATAACATGCAGTGGATTAAGAGAGGTCATAGGTTCCTGAAATATCATCGAAATCCTATTTCCTCTTACGCCCATTAGCGTCTTTGCGTCGCTTGCAACCAATTGCATGCTTTTAAAAGTAATGCTGCTTCGAGCGGAATGGGAAGCGATAGGGTATGGAAGCAATT
>NZVJ01000085.1 GCA_002701455.1 Rhodospirillaceae bacterium | reverse complement strand
ACGATGAAAAACGTTTTAAAACTAGTACCCGAAACGAATATCGAGTGTCGCAAGTGGCTAAAAAGTGAGGGAAATATTGTTGCTATATGCGAAACAACTATCTCATCGCTTTCTAACAAAACCCCTTTTGTCGTAAAACGCGAGGATAATACTGTAAGCATTTTGCTTACAGATGACGAAATAATGAGCAAACTTAATAAACTTTACAGGAATAAAATTGGCCCAACAAATGTATTGTCTTTCACAAATGGAAATAACCGAGTAGTCGGTATGTCCTCCGTACTGGGCGATATAGCGCTAAGCTTTACAACTATCGTCAAGGAAAGCACCCAACTAAAGATACCTTTTATCAATCATGTGAAACATTTATTAGTGCACGGCTGTCTCCATCTCCTTGGTTTTAAGCATGAGACAACTAAGGAGACCCAAGAAATGGAAGCGTTAGAAATCGATATTCTCCGTTGCCTAGGGGTACCTAATCCTTACGATAAATGAGTTAGCAATTTTACATGTAGAATTACATTTAAAAATCAAAGGTAAGTAACAAGAGCTTAAAAGTATGTATTATGATATGTTGTTGAAGATCAAAGCCAAACCTGGGAAATTTTAGATTGCTTACGATTGCCAAAAAATTCCTTCAATTCTTTAAGCTGGTACCAACTACTTCAAATGTTCGAGATACATTAGAAGAGTTGATCGAAGAAGAATCCAGTTCACTGGGCGAAGATAATCATGAGCGGACGCTGCTTCGAAACGTATTAGGACTTCGTGATATCACTGCTTGGGACGTTATGGTCCCAAGAGCAGACATTGCAGCAATAGATGTTAAAACGCCTATACCTGAACTAGTTTCTGAAATGGTGAAATTGGCACATTCGAGACTACCCGTCTACCGTAACAATCTTGATGAAGCACTTGGGATGGTTCACATCAAGGATGTACTGGCTCATAGTAATTCATCTACGAAAACTGCTTTGTCCGATTTAATAAGGGAAGTTCTATTTGTTTCTCCTACTATTAGAGCCCTCGACCTCCTTCAAGAAATGCGAATGACGCGGAGACACTTAGCTCTAG
Organism: Rhodospirillaceae bacterium; assembly: GCA_002701455.1. Classification (GTDB taxonomy): domain Bacteria; phylum Pseudomonadota; class Alphaproteobacteria; order Thalassobaculales; family Thalassobaculaceae. The sequence continues at coordinate 18,570 of NZVJ01000085.1, read as the reverse complement.
TTGTAGATGAGTTTGGGGGTATTGATGGTCTGATAACGATAGAAGACTTAGTGGAGGAAATAGTTGGTGAAATAATTGATGAACACGATGTAGAAGAAACAACAAAAATTCTCAATCAGCCCGACGGCAGCGCGATAGCGAACGCTCGCGCCACCATTGAAAACCTCGAAGATATTTACGGTCCCATACTAAGTGTAGAGGAAAAAGACGAAGCAGATACAATTGCCGGTCTTATATTTTTTCTTACTGGACGAATTGCAAAAAGAGGGGAGGTTATCGGCCACAATAGCGGCTTAGAATTCGAAATTCTTGAAGCGGATCCTCGCCGATTAAAAACTGTAAGAATACTTAGGCCTCGTGTCGAAGATAATGCTGGCACGTGACTGAAATCAATTGATAACCCACATTCATTTTTTAAATTATCACGATGCCATTAACAAATATCCCATTAGCAGGCTCTTACGTGACATCCAGCTGGAGAGTATTTGCATTAGCTTTTTTTGCAGGTGTATTTTCGGCAACCGCTCTACCTCCCTGGTCTTTTCCATTAGGAATATTTGGGTTTTCAATTTTTTTCTTTTTGATCTATCGCTGCACAATACTTACAAGAGCAATTTCCATTAGCTGGCTTTTTTGTTTTGGATACCATTTATTTGGTCTTCAATGGATTTCAAATGCTCTGATGATTGACGGTATGAAGTTTGCCTGGCTGCTCCCATTTGCTTTCGTGGGTATACCTGCAGTTTTAGCTATTATACCGTCCTTAATTCTGGCATTTTTCTGTAGAATCTCACTTCCGGCCTTTTGGTTTATGGTAGTAGCCGCAACACTTTGGACACTAACCGAATATCTTCGAGGTCACTTTCTTACTGGTTTTCCTTGGAATTTACCTGCTTATATATTTTCTTTTTCTGACCCCCTTCTTCAAACAGCCTCTTTGATTGGCGCCTATGGACTAAGCTGGCTTGTAATATTGTTTGCTACGGGACCATCCCTGTTATTAGTCAAAGAGATCCGATATTTGCTCCGCTACAAGGTTTTCATCACGCTATTGTTTCTAATTCCCTTAACCCTATGGGTCTTTGGCACTGTCAGATTAAACAATAATTCGACTAAGCTAGATCCAAGTTATGTTATCCGGCTCGTGCAGGGCAATATTCCTCAGGAAGAAAAATGGTCCCCAAAATTTCGCTCTCGCAACATAGAAAGATATATTGCACTTAGCACGATGAAAAATAGCCGAAACTATCCAAATCTTATCNTATGGCCAGAAACGTCTATTCCTGCCCTTATAGANCAGGATAANGAANTACGTGATCGTGTTACTCATTTTCTAGAGAAGGAAACGATTTTGATCGCTGGAGCACCTTCTTTAACTCAANCCAAACCAAATCANCCACTAAATTCGGTATTTATTTTAACTCCAGAAGGAGATATAGCCAGCAGATATGATAAGGCTCATCTAGTTCCGTTTGGAGAATACATCCCTTTTAAAGGATGGCTTCCCTTTCCAAAACTGGTAACAACATTTCCTGATTTTAAAGCCGGGCCGGGTTTAACTTCTATACAATTACCTGTTGTAGGTAATATATCGCCACTGATTTGTTATGAAATAATTTTTCCTGGTAANGTAGTAAGNGATGATACAACCAAACGACCTAATCTGCTTATAAACCTTACAAACGATGCCTGGTTTGGGAAAAGTGCTGGACCTTATCAACACNTAGAACACGCAAGATTAAGGGCCATTGAAGAGGGTATTCCCCTTATTCGTGTCGCAAACACAGGTATTTCCGCCTCGTATGATCCTTTTGGAAGAAAGTTGTCGGAGATTGCATTAGGAAAGTCGGGTTATGTTGATCAAAATTTAATAAAACCTCTGGATTCAATGACTTTATACGCCAAAATTGGAGATACCGTTTACATTATATTAACAATTATGATTATTGTCGGAACAATTTTGGGTAANTTATTTTNTAGCAGGAAAATTTCCGNCACATNATGTCCTTCTCTATAGTTGATTTTGCTTGACCGGCTAGCTTAAAACGGCAATGAACAGTTAAGATGTGAGACGAGTCCTTATTCGTACTTTAGTTTAGAATTAGATTGATGGAGGTTTTGGTGTCCAAGGGTACATATATTTTTACAAGCGAATCAGTTTCCGAAGGCCATCCAGACAAGGTTTGTGACCAAATTTCTGATACAGTTTTGGACCTATTTCTAAACGCAGATCGGTCNAGCNGAGTAGCCTGTGAGACTATGGCGACTACAAACCGNATTATTTTAGCTGGAGANGTTAGAGGNCCTTCTTCAGTNACTAATGANATNATTACNGANAGNATTCGTGCAAAAATTCNTGAGATCGGCTACGAGCAAGAGGGTTTTCATTGGNAAAANGTCGATATTTCAGTACTATTACACGAGCAATCTANNGATATTGCAATGGGTGTGGATGCCNCTGGCAATAAAGATGAAGGGGCNGGAGATCAAGGAATAATGTTTGGGCATGCCTGCCGNGAAACAGATGTCTTAATGCCCGCCCCCATTCAATTCTCTCATCAAATNTTAAAAAACATGGCNGATGCCNGAAGAGCTGGCTCCNTCAAGGGCCTNGGGCCAGACTCAAAAAGTCAGGTAAGTTTATTATACGAAAATGGCAAACCAACTAAAGCTACCTCAATAGTAATTTCCACCCAACACGATGCAAATCTGGAACAATCAGAAATCCGCGAGATAGTTAGACCTTTCATCGAACAAACACTTCCAAAAGGTTGGATGTGTCCAGAGAACGAGTTTTATGTAAATCCAACTGGACGTTTTGTTGTTGGGGGACCAGATGGCGATGCNGGCTTAACCGGCCGGAAAATAATAGTGGACACTTATGGCGGGGCGGCACCTCATGGNGGTGGTGCTTTTTCCGGAAAAGATCCTTCCAAAGTAGATAGGTCAGCAGCCTACGCTGCTAGATGGGTAGCAAAAAACGTAGTTGCTGCTGGTTTAGCAGAAAAATGTACCATACAACTTTCTTATGCAATCGGTGTTTCAAAACCTCTGTCGGTTTACGTAAATACATATGGNACAGGGANTGTACCAGAGGTTAAATTGAGTGAGTACATTCAGGAGAAAGTCGATTTGTCNCCAAGAGGCATAAGAGAACGCCTTCAATTAAATCAGGCAATCTTCGCTAGGACCGCTGCATACGGACATTTTGGGAGAGAGCCTGAGGTGGATGGAGGCTTCTCGTGGGAAAAGCTGGACTTAGTTGAAGAGTTTCAAAGCCTCTAAACACTATCGGGGCAACGTAAAAATCGAAGATGACTGAAAAGTATGACTTATTTGAACAGGTAACATTCAGGGGACGCCGCCACGGACGGAAATTAAGGCCACGGGTCCAAAAGCTCGTTGAAGAAAACCTACCACACTTTCTAGTGAAGGAAGCTATTGATAGAAAAAAGGNCGATNTAAATACTTTTTTTCCAGAAAAACCTAGAGAAGTATGGCTAGAGATAGGGTTTGGAGCAGGAGAACACATCGCCTGGCAAGCGAAACGCCACCCCCAAATAGGCTTTTTAGGTTTCGAACCTTACCTCAACGGTGTAGCTAGCCTTGTCAGNCACTCAGTTTCAGAGAAACTCTCAAATATTCGCATAGTCCCAGATGATATAAGGCCGTTTTTGATAAAATTACCAGATCGTTGTCTCAGCCGNATCTTTATTCTTTTCCCAGACCCATGGCCAAAATCCAAACATAAAAAACGCAGAATAATTCAATGCGAAACTTTATCGGAGNTTNACCGCATAATGAAACCAGGGGCCAAACTNCGAATTGCGACTGACCATCTTGATTACCTTAGCTGGATCCTAATCCACTTCAAAAATTTCAACGGCTTTCACTGGCTCGCTAAATCCCCAAAAGANTGGAGATGTCGAAGTAATGATTGGCCCCAAACTCGTTACGAGCAAAAAGCCATAAGAGANGGGAGAACACCAGCTTTTTTAGAGTACCAGAGAAATTGACGGGCAAGAGGATGTTAGGATTAAAGGATATTAAATCCTGAAGCAGTACAGTTTTTACTTGTAAAGATAACCAACCTTAGTATAGTACGGCTAAGTTTACTGGATTTAGTTTAGATGGGCGATTGGCCCATTTTTTTGTGGCATAACTAATTGTAGCTAGAATCCATACTAATAGCTTCTCTCTAGCTGTCTATTCTTGGGAAAAATGAAACCCCTATGACGCCAGAATATTTATTTGAATTTTTAGAAGAGCCGATTGATTTTATGGGATTTGACTTGGTNGAGGTTCATGTCNTGGGATCAAAACCTCCCACNCTTCAAATAATGATAGAACGTAAAGACAGAAAGAACGTTACTATAAAAGATTGTGAAAAAGTAAGTCGTTCATTGAGCACGTTAATTGACGTAGGAGATATCATACCAGAGCAATATACATTAGAAATTTCTTCCCCTGGNATCGAACGGAAACTAAATAAATTACAAGATTATCANCGTTTCACCGGAAATGACGCACTNGTTGAACTNCGAGTACCTATTAACAANAAGAAAAAAATACGGTGCAATATTCGTGGAGTACGAGAGGATGATAATATAGAAATTTTTTGTTTGGATGAAATTAACTCAGGTAAAAATTTGATTAATGTTTCATTTCAAAACATCGAGAGAGCAAAATTGTTAGCCCCTTACAGCTAAAAAACCAAATTCAACCTAGTAGAAGTGAGCTTAATAGTGTCTTTAGAATCATCAACCCCGAAACTCGAACTTATCCAAGTAGCCGACGTCGTCGCTCGTGANAAGGGTATCCAGCGGGACGAGGTTATAGAAGCAATGGAACAGGCCATTCAAAAAGCCGGCCGCGCCAAATATGGAAATGAACACGATATACAAGCAACTATTAACCGAACTTCNGGAGATATCTCTTTAGTTAGAAGAACCGAAGTGGTCGATGTAGTAGAAGATGAAGTAACTCAAATAAGTCTGGAAGAAGCGCAAAAACGAGATAGTGATCTAGTGGTGGGTTCATTTATTATCGACCCTTTACCGCCTATAGATTTTGGGCGAATTGCCGCGCAAACAGCGAAGCAAGTTATTGTGCAGAAAGTTCGAGAAGCAGAACGAGCACGACAATTCGATGAATTCAAAGATAAGGTTGGAGAAATTGTTAACGGTATTGTTAAAAGGGTAGAGTTTGGCAACGTCACCCTAGATCTTGGTAGAGCCGAGGCGATTATTAGAAGAGACGAACTACTACCTAGGGAGTCTTTTAGAAATGGTGACCGAGTCAGAGGCTATATCTATGATGTTCGTGAAGAATTAAGAGGGCCACAAATTTTTGTTTCGAGAACCCACCCTGAGTTTATGAAAGGAATGTTCAAACAAGAAGTTCCAGAAATTTACGACGGTATAATAGAAATTAAGGCCGTTGCAAGAGATCCAGGAAGCCGTGCAAAGATTGGTGTTTTGTCCAGCGACTCTAGCATAGATCCGGTTGGTGCGTGTGTGGGCATGCGGGGTAGTCGTGTGCAAGCCGTAGTAGGCGAGCTTCAAGGTGAGAAAATTGATATAATACCATGGTCTGATGATCCCGCGACGTTTGTNGTGAATGCGTTAGCTCCAGCAGAGGTAAGCAAGGTAGTTCTGGATGAAGACCAAAAACGAATCGAAGTAGTTGTTCCTGACGAACAACTAAGCCTAGCAATTGGCCGGAGAGGGCAGAATGTTCGACTAGCCTCTATCGTAAGCGGTTGGGACATCGATATTTTAACTGAAGCNGAAGAATCAGAGCGACGACAGGAAGAATTTAAGACACGCTCTTCGCTTTTCATAGATTCATTAGATATTGACGATGTAATAGCACATCTTTTAGTAGCTGAGGGCTTCGTTTCTGTTCAAGAAATCGCCGAATCCGAAATAGANGATTTAGCACAGATTGAAGGTTTTGATGAAGCAATAGGAGAGGAACTCCGCAATCGGGCACTCAGTTTTAGCCAGGCTGAAGAAGAAAACTTCGATCGCAAACGGCAAGAACTTGGCGTCACCGACCAATTGGCTGAATTGAATGGTATAACACCTCGTTTGTTGGTTATATTGGGTGAAAATAAAATAAAAACTGTNGATGACTTGGGAGACCTCGCGAGCGACGAATTATTGGAACTCTTGCCAGAAGGAATGCTAGACGTCACAGGCGCTAATGATTTGATTATGGCTGCTCGGGCTCACTGGTTTGACGATCCCGAAGAANATTCCNAACCACTAGAGACCCATGAATAATTTTANCGACAATGTAATCGTAAATGGATCATGTTACTAGGCATAGCAAGGCGCCTCATTCGAAGATGTTTACGTGCCTATCATCAGGTTTAAAACTGGACCAAACAAATTTACTTAAATTCGTAATTTCACCTGATGACTCTCTCATACTTGATCTAANAGATGAGCTCCCCGGAAAGAGTTTTTGGATAACTTCCTCTCGCAAAANCCTGGAGGCATCGTGCAGGGAAAATTTGTTTTCACAAGCATTATCAAAGANGATTCATATTCCCGAAAACTTTTTACTTCAAGTCGAAACCTCACTGGTGAAGCAATTTAACGCAACAATTGGTTTTTGTAGACGCTCTGGCCTTCTCGTTTGGGGATTCGAAAAGGTGAGAGCAACTTTACTTAAAGAAAAAGCATTTCTGCGAATTGAAGCTTTAGATGGATCCGACGGCGAAAAACTAAAACTAGACAGTATAACTATTGTTCCAGTGTTGCAGTCGTTGTATGCTTACGAAATGGCTGCTNNGCTAGGGCGNNAACGCATTGTCCACTGCGCTTTGCTNAAAAGGGATAACAAAAGTGTTATTGGCCTGGCATCCAGTTTAAAGGAAAAGTCCTTTCGTTTAGCGAAATTTCGAATGNCGGCTTGACATACNAGATTGGAAAAATTGCAGTAAAAGTGTATTAAAAAAAACAACTAAGTATTTCGGGTAAGGGTAGTATTTGCTGATGACTAAAACAGATGAAAAAGATAGAAAGAAATTAAGTCTTTCTTCTGGCGGCACCCTGTCTTTGGGTAAAAAGATCGAAACCAGCCAAGTCAAGCAAAGCTTTTCACATGGGAGATCCAAAACCGTTCAGGTTGAACGGCGGCGCAAACGTGTAGCAACTNTCCAAAAGCCGGAAATCGAAATTNTGGACGATGGCGCTGTACTAAAGCATCTCACTTCTGAAGAGAGAGCGGCTCGAACCCGAGCACTTAAGGAAGGACTGCAACAGCAAGAAAATCAAGAAGCTGAGGCCACTTTAATTGAACCAGAGACAATTTTAGAAGACGACAAAATTAAAGAACATATCAAAAAGGAAACCTCAGAAGATGTAACNGCAGAATTGANGGAAAAGCAAACNCCGATTGAGAATCAAGAACATATAGNAGCTCAGGAACAGACCTTTGAAGATGAACAAAAAATTCTCGAAGCCGCGCGTCTAGCAGAAGAGGANGAAGCAAGGCAAGCCAAAGCCACCTCTAACAGACAACTTGGACGTGCATCCGAAAAAACGACAGCAACACTAAATGAAGATGATATAGATGGGNCTATAGACGATGAAGGTGAAACCCCCAAAACAGGTAAGAAAAGAAGCGATAGCGGAAAGAAAATTGTAACGCCAGCTGGCCGGAGAGGCGAACCCAGAAGGCGGCATTCAGGTAAGCTAACTATATCCCAAGCTCTAGATGACTCTGGNGTTGAACGCGTGCGATCTTTGGCATCAGTTAGGAGAGCACGCGAAAAAGAAAAGAAACGTGCCCGAGAAGAGCAGGGTGACATTCAAAAACAGGTTCGAGACGTAGTTGTTCCAGATGCGATAACTGTTCAAGAGTTAGCAAATCGCATGGCCGAAAGAGCAGCAGATGTCATAAAAAAGCTTATGGAATTAGGTGTTATGGCAACAATAAACCAGGTTATAGACGCAGATACCGCCGAGCTTGTTACCGGGGAATTCGGGCACAAAGTTCGTCGAGTATCGGAATCTGACGTGGAGACCGGTTTGAAAGTGGATGTGGATCCGGAAGAAAGCAAAGAACTTAGAGCTCCTGTAGTTACAATCATGGGGCATGTTGACCATGGTAAAACATCTCTTTTAGATGCTATGCGAAAAACTGACGTTGTAACTGGTGAAGCAGGNGGCATAACGCAACACATTGGTGCCTATCAAATCCAACTTGAAACATCTGATAAAATTACTTTTCTGGATACACCGGGACACGCCGCGTTCACAGAAATGCGGGCTCGAGGAGCAAACGTTACCGATATAATCGTTCTGGTAGTAGCTGCTGATGATGGCATAAACGATCAGACTGTGGAAGCAATCAAGCATGCAAAGGCTGCTGAAAGCCCTATCATAATAGCAATTAACAAAATAGACCTGCCGGACGCTGACCCCAATAGAGTGCAAACCGANCTACTGCAGCACGAGATTGTTGTTGAAGAACTTGGTGGCGATGTAATCCAAGTGCAGGTATCCGCCAAAACAGGACAAGGAATTGACAAGTTGCAGGAAGCTATTTTACTTCAGGCCGAGATATTGGAATTAAAAGCCAATCCACATAGAAGTGCAGCAGGCACTATTGTCGAAGCNAAAGTAGAAAGGGGCAAAGGCAGTGTAGCTACAGTTCTAGTTCAACACGGTACACTGTGTATCGGCGATATATTTGTTGCGGGGGCGGAGTGGGGTCGTGTAAGAGCTCTGCTTAATGATAGAGGTGAAAGGATAAACGATTGTGGGCCAAGTTTTCCGGCGGAAGTTCTTGGTTTAAATGGTTCNCCCATCGCTGGCGACGANTTTGTAGTAGTTGAAAACGAATCTCGAGCACGTGAGGTGGTTGAATACAGGCAACGAGAGATACGAAATAAACAAGCTTCGGCTGGTGCTAGAGGAACAGTAGAGCAAATGCTCTCCGCAATCGCGGCCGGCCACGCAGATGAATTGCCTATTTTGATTAAGACCGATGTTCATGGCTCACTAGAAGCTATACGAACTAGTCTCGAACGCATNTCGAATGACACCGTNGCGGTAAGAATATTGCACGGTGCTGTGGGCGGAATAAGNGAATCGGACGTNACACTGGCCGTCGCTTCCAACGCAATTATAGTAGGGTTCAATGTTAGAGCCAACCCTCAGGCGCGAGAATTAGCCAGGACTAGCGGAGTGGATATCAGATATTATTCTATAATATATAATGTCATTGATGATATTAAAGCAGCTTTGACGGGCTTGCTCTCTCCTGATTTGAAAGAGGAGTTCCTCGGTAACGCNGAGATCAAAGAAGTTTTCAATATCAGCAANGTTGGCAAGATAGCTGGTTGTATAGTTACAGAGGGCAGTATCAAAAGGGGTGCTCAAGTTCGATTACTTAGAGATAATGTGGTTGTACATGAAGGTTCTCTTAAAACNCTTAAGCACTTTAAAGAGGAAGTAAAAGATATAAAAGAAGGATCGGAATGTGGAGCTGGCTTCGAAAACTACAACGACCTTCAAGTTGGCGATTTTATCGAATGTTTTGAAATTAAAGAGATAGCCAGGACNCTGGAATCCGTTCAAAACNAGACAAACNCCTCCTAACTTTTNTGCGTATTTAGTCAATGCCAACACCTCGATCAAAACAAGANCATGCAAGGGATGCTTTACCTAGCCAGCGACAATTTAGAGTGGGCGAAATTATTAGNAAAACTCTTGTGGAAATTTTCGAAAGAGTTGAAATAAGAGATCCTCATCTAGCAGGTATCTCCATCACTGTCTCACAAGTTGTGGTTGGCCCTGACTTAAAACTAGCCCGNGTNTATGTAATGCCACTAGGTGGCAGCAATNAAGAAAAAGTACTTGAAGGATTGGAGCGAGCAACTACATTTTTACGTAAAAATGTTGCAAGTAGAGTTTCTCTAANATATACGCCGCGCCTGGAATTCANACTTGATAATGCGTTCGACAGCTCCCAACATATCGAAAAAATTTTTAAATCACCCGAATACCACGCCAATTTACGATCTATCCACGGAAAACTTCGTGGCGCGTGAGCACACTNCCCCCTCTCGAAGTGGCTGGATTTTAATAGATAAACCCTCCGGTTCTACGTCCTTCCAGATGGTGAAACTTGTTCGCAAGATATACTCTATAAAAAAAGTCGGGCATGCTGGAACACTCGACCCCCTGGCAACGGGCGTACTTCCAATTGCTCTTGGCGAAGCTACCAAGACTATCCCTTACGCAGTGAATACNGCTAAAACTTATCGTTTTACGATTTGCTGGGGAGAAGATAGGGATACCAATGACTCTGATGGTAGAATAATTGCCAGGAGCAAAGAAAGACCTTCTATACGCTCAATAAAGGCTGCCCTTAATGATTTTACAGGGAACTTTGAACAAGTTCCTCCTAACTTTTCNGCTATTAAAGTCAACGGGCAACGAGCTTACAAACTTGCGCGTGAAGATAACCCCATTAAGCTAAAGCCAAGGAAAGTTGAGGTTAAAAAAGTTAGACTGTTAAGAATTCTAGATGGAGANCATGCGGAATTTTCCGCACAAACTGGCAAAGGATTTTATGTCAGAAGTCTTGCTCGAGATTTAGGGCTAAAATTAGGAACATTTGGTCACATAGTGGCCTTGCGGAGGTTGCAAGTTGGCTCTTTTCTTGAAAAAGATACGATTTTACTGGATTCCTTGCTAGCATTAGAGCATAGTCGCGAAAAATTTGAGATGCTGTTGCCGGCAGAGAAAGCGCTAGACGACATCCCGGCCTTANCTTTATCGGAGAACAGCGCAAATCGACTTCGTTGTGGTCAGTCCNTTCCTGCACCTCGTGGGGCAAACTGGTTAGGCGAGAATATTACGAAGGCAAATAACTTAGCTTACGCAACTATAGGCGGGAAGTTACTTGCAGTAGTAATTTTTCAAGATAACTACTTGAAGCCGGTTCGGGTTTTTAACCTTTAATTATTGGAGTATATGATGTCGATAACGAAACAAGAAAAAGCCGAGCTCATAAAGAAGTTTGGGCGAGGNGAGAATGACACAGGTTCTACAGAAGTACAGGTAGCGATTCTCACTACTCGTATAAATAACCTNACCGAACATTTGAANACGCACAAAAAAGATTTNCACTCAAGACGGGGCCTGCTTGTTATGGTCGGTCAACGNAGGCGCCTCTTAGATTATCTTAATTCAAACAGTAACGAGAGATATACTGATTTAATTAAAAGTCTTGGGTTGAGGCGCTAAGTTGATGCGGAAGTGAGATCCAAGACTTTAGATTTTGGAAGCAAGGCCAAGTTTTTCATACCACATATCAATCTACATTTGACGGAAAGAAATTTACGTGCCATTCAATTCAGAACTACAAAATATTTATCGCAAGGAGGCTCATCTCCGATAAGCGTTCTATTGCAACTTTTAAACTGATTTAGCTCTAATTTTTTTGATATAAATTTTTGTGTCTTAGAAATCATTATGAACAAAACAGAAATGTCCGTGGCAAAGTTTGAGGAATATATAATTTATGTTTGATATATACAGAAAAGAATTAAATTGGGGTGGTAAACAGCTCATTTTAGAGACGGGTAAGATAGCAAGACAGGCTGATGGAGCCGTATTAGCGAGCTTGGGAGAAACGACGGTTCTATGTACTGCCGTTGGAGCGAAGAGTGCAAAACCCGGCATAGATTTTTTTCCACTAACGGTAAACTACCAAGAAAAGACTTTTGCTGCAGGAAAGATACCAGGTGGGTTCTTCAAGCGCGAGGGGCGACCAACAGAGAAAGAAACACTTGTATCCCGCCTTATAGATAGGCCTATACGACCCCTGTTCGCAAAAGGTTTTCGCAATGAAACGCAAGTAGTTTGTACAGTTCTTTCCCACGATATGGAAAACGACCCAGATATCGTTGCGATAGTAGGAGCTTCTGCCGCACTAACAATTTCAGGATTACCATTTCTCGGACCTATTGGCGGCTGTCGAGTTGGGTATATTAACGATGAATATGTCCTCAACCCAACGCAGGAAGACACCAAAAACTCCAAACTCGACCTAGTGATGGCTGGAACTCGCGAGGGCGTACTAATGGTAGAGTCAGAGGCCTCGAGCTTACCCGAAGATCTTATGCTAGGCGCAGTAATGTTTGGGCACGAAGCTAATCAGATCGTAATTGATGCCATCATTGAACTGGCAGAAGCTTGCGCTAAAGAACCGCGCGCCATTCTACCAGAAGCAGAAGAAGTGCAAATTGTTAAAGACAAACTTAATAACTCTATCCGAGAGGATCTCCAAGAAGCTTACAAGGTAGCCGATAAAGTGGCGCGTCAAGAACTGGTTGCAACAGCCAAAAATAAAGGTTTGGAGTTACTCGAAACGGAAAATGAAATAAACGTTGCTAACGACGTTTTAAAAGCTATGGAAGCAGATATTGTGCGCGGATCGATCCTGGATACGGGGATAAGGATCGACGGTCGCGACACAAAAACCGTCCGGCCTATAGAATCAGAAGTTGGTATTCTTCCGAGAGCACATGGCTCCGCCTTGTTCACAAGAGGGGAGACACAGGCACTCGTTGTGACGACTTTAGGAACCGGGCAAGATGAACAAATTATAGACGCCCTAGAAGGTGAATATCGCGAGAACTTTATGCTACATTATAATTTTCCGCCATACTCTGTTGGGGAAGCTGGTAGAATGGGTGGTGCCGGACGACGAGAGATTGGTCATGGTAAATTGGCATGGAGAGCAATCAGACCATTACTTCCAAACAAGGAGGACTTTCCATACACTATTCGTGTGGTCTCTGAAGTAACAGAATCTAATGGGTCTTCTTCGATGGCAACGGTTTGTGGGACCTCTATGTCTATGATGGACTCAGGGGTTCCACTTGGGCAACCCTGTGCGGGAATTGCCATGGGCTTAATAAAAGAAGGGGATCGCTTCGCCGTACTATCTGATATTTTGGGCGATGAAGATCACCTTGGCGATATGGATTTCAAAGTGGCAGGAACATCGACCGGTATCACATCGCTACAAATGGATATTAAAATAACCTCTATAACCGAAGAAATTATGAAAGTAGCACTCGAGCAGGCCCGGGAAGGTAGATTGCATATTTTAGCAGAAATGGAAAAGGCAATAGAGCAAGGCCGTGAAACAGTCTCCGATAATGCTCCTAGAGTTACNACACTTTCAATCAACAAGGAAAAGATAAGAGACGTTATCGGGCCAGGTGGAAAAATTATTAGAGAAATTTGCGAAGCAACGGGTGCCAAAATAGATATTGACGACAATGGAACTATTAAAGTTGCAGCTGTTGACAATGATGCAGGTCAAGCTGCTATTGATTGGATAAAGTCTATTGTTGCCGAACCGGAACTTGGTGTAATTTATAATGGTAAAGTNGTGAAAACCGTCGATTTTGGNGCCTTTGTGAACTTTTTNGGCCCCAGAGACGGCTTGGTACATATAAGTGAACTGTTGCCAGGGAGAGTAAATAAAACAACCGATGTTGTTAAAGTTGATGATGAAGTCAAAGTAAAAGTTATAGGGTTTGATGACCGCGGGAAGGTAAAACTCAGCATGAGACTAGTAGACCAGGAAACAGGTGCTGATCTTGAACCTGACGAATAAGATCAATTTAATTAACTAAACAATTAAGATATTTATCTCTAGCTAAATCAATTTGTAAAATGCACGGGAGCAGCTTATGCACCTCCCAAAACTTATTGGTCACCGGGGTGCTAAAAATAGAGCGCCAGAAAATACTTTTGCATCGATAAAAGAAGCAGCTAGAGGTGGGGCCGAATGGGTTGAATTAGATGTCCAATTAGCAGCTGATAACGTTCCCGTCCTACTCCACGATCAAACAGTCAACAGAACCACGAATGGGTGCGGTAAAATCGCAAGTATGCCATCAAATTCCCTAAAACTTTTGGATGCTGGCTACTGGTTCGATCCAAAATATAGTGGAGAGACAATACCAACTCTTCAGGAGACCTTAGACTTTTGCGAGAAGCTGAAACTTGGGGTCAATCTCGAAATTAAGACATATGGTGATTCGGCATGTAACATTGTAACTCAGACCCTGTCTGTCCTAAATAAATTTCAACAATATTTTACAGATAAACTTTTATTTTCTAGTTTCGATACAAACGTTCTGAGAATTCTGAAACAACTTGCTCCAGGTTGGCCGAGGGGGTTATTGGTTGACAATTTTTACGAAGGGCTATCGACAGAGCTATCATTATATGAATGTTTTTCTCTCCATCCCGCCATTTCATTCTTAAGAAGCGACAAAACTATTNCACAAGNTCTTNGNTTTGATCTCCCNATTATACCTTACACCGTGAACGATCTGAATACAGCCACNCGCTTANCCGAGCTTGNTATCAACACTTTCATAACNGATGAGCCAAGGATTTTCTGTTAATAAAAAATANACGCAACAACAAGCACTTNATTAAAAGGCTACCTATGAAGTTACTGGTTTTGGTATTCCGACAATCTTCATNCCACCGTCCACATAATGGACCTCACCAGTNACACCNCTAGATAAGTTACTGGCGAGNAAGACACAAGCATCACCGACCTCTCTATTCTCAATATTTCTGGAAAGTGGCGAATTTTGCTCTGAGTAGCGATAGACATATCTTGCATCAGCAATTGCTGAACCTGCTAATGTCCTNATCGGGCCTGGGGATAATGCGTTCACTCTTATGCCNCGGGGCCCTAAGTCAGCCGCCAGATATCGCACACTGGCTTCTAGCGCTGCCTTAGCTACTCCCATAACGTTATAATTTGGAATTGTTCTAATGGAGCCTAAGTAACTCAATGTTATTAAACTTCCCCCAGACCCCATAAGCGCAGTTGCTTTTTGCGCAACGTTCGTGAAAGAAAAACAGGATATATCCATTGTTTCCAAGAAGTTCTCTCGACTTGTGTCAGCATATCTACCTTTAAGTTCAGCCTTATCCGAATAAGCTATCGCATGAACAACAAAATCCAAGTGCCCCCAAGTCTGCTTAATCTTGGAGAATACTGTTTCTAGCTGGGCATCATTAGCGACATCGCATTCCACTGTGAAGTCAGAGTCGACTGAGGCTGCAAGCGGGTTTACCCTTTTAGATATAGCTTCATTTTGATAGGTGAAGGCTAACTCGGCTCCTTCTCGAGCTAAAGCTGAAGCCACGCTCCAAGCAATAGAACGTTCATTAGCAACACCCATTATCAGGCCACGGCGACCCGCCATCAAGCCACCTTTAGGCGAAGTTTTGGTCATTATTTTTGCCATACTCCAAGTTAAATAAAGGACACAGAATTATCCTCTACCTGTCTACTGCCTTATAAACCAAAACAGCATTTGTCCCTCCAAAACCAAAACTATTGGACAATGCTGTATTTACGTCGATGTCATCTCTCAAATCACGAAGTATAGGTAATCCCGCGGCTTCGGGATCAAGGTTTTTAATGTTTGCAGAAGCCGTCAAAAATCTGTTTCTCATCATTAAAAGAGTATAGATGGATTCGTGAACGCCTGCGGCACCCTGAGAGTGACCGCTTAAAGATTTAGTAGAGCTTATATAGGGGACTGCATCTGCTGTTCCAAAAACCTCTAAAATTGCCTCCAATTCCTTCGTGTCGCCTATTGGAGTACTTGTCCCATGAGTATTTATGTAATCCACGGGCTCTTTTAATCCGTCGAGGGCCATCTTCATGCACCTGACTGCTCCTTCGCCAGACGGCTGAACCATGTCGACACCATCTGACGTTGCGCCGTATCCAACCAGTTCCGCATAAATATTTGCTCCTCTAGCCTTAGCATGCTCAAGTTCTTCGAGCACCAGAACGCCTCCACCCCCCGAAATAACAAAGCCATCTCGGTCTACATCGTATGCTCGCGACGCCTGGCTCGGCTGACCGTTATATTTAGACGACAGTGCCCCCATAGCGTCAAATAAAACGGATAATGTCCAGTGTAGTTCTTCGCCTCCCCCAGCGAATATTATATCCTGTTTCCCTAATTGAATGGTTTCGAATGCATTGCCAATGCAGTGNGCACTGGTCGAACAGGCTGAGCTTATTGAATAGCTGAGTCCTTTTATCTGAAAGGAGGTTGCCAGAGTTGCAGAAACCGTACTGGACATTACCCTAGGCACCATATAAGGGCCAACTCGCTTTGGGCCCTTGTTNCGAGCTAAATCAAANGCGTTCATCATATTTGACGTGGAAGGACCTCCAGACCCTATTATTAAGCCTGTCCTGTCATTACTAACTTTTCCTTTTTCAAGTCCTGAATCCTCTATCGCCTGCTGCATCGCAATGTAGGCGTAAGCTGCNCCATCCCCCATAAAACGAAGGAGCTTCCTGTCTACATGTTCAGAGGGGTCAAGTTTAATTGAGCCATGAATATGGCTCCTGAAACCCATTTCCTTATATTCCTCGCAAAGAGTAATTCCGGACTTACCCTTTCGCAATGAATCGGTAACNTCNTCTGCATTATTTCCCAAACTTGAAACAATCCCTANTCCGGTTACAGCCACTCTACGCATTAACTGGNTGCCTCTGGGATTGCATCGTTAGAAAACAAACCAACCCTTATGTCTTTAGCTTCGAAAACGGTCTCACCGTCACATAAGACCCTTCCATCCGCGATACCCATAAACAACCGACGCATTATAACTCTTTTAAGATCGAGCTGAAATTTGAGAAGCTTTGCTGTCGGTAATACTTGTCCACTAAATTTCACTTCACCAACCGATAATGCCCTCCCAGAGCCCGGCCCACCAAGCCAACCGAGAGTAAAACCCAGTAATTGCCATAGACCATCCATACCAAGGCAGCCAGGCATGACCGGATCATCCTCAAAATGGCACTTAAAAAACCATAAGTCAGGTTTTACATCGAACTCCGCTTCNACTTCCCCTTTCCCATTGGCACCGCCCTTCTCAGAAATCCGAGTNATTCGATCNAACATCAACATCGGNGGCAATGGTAATCNTGCNTTACCTGGTCCAAATAGTCGGCCNCTAGCACACTCTATAAGTTCGTCATAATTGAAACTAAATTTGCGTTCTGAACTCACTTAACTCCATATCCCTTCTACGCTGATAATGAGAAGTAATATGCAACTAAACACAAACTGTGCGTTGGCATAGGACTATAATCTTGGTTNTATTCATATTCACCCAACCCACTATAACACCTAATCTCAAAAACTGAATAAAATATAACTCAAAAAATANNNGAAATACTGCCNAATCACGCTATGNAANGTTNGGTAGACAGAAGGTNAGTTACGCCCCNACTGGATGGCTTTCAAGTCACAGAGCTATTTTTGGTGCAAAAAACCTGAATACCAGCATCACTTTAGCTATAGAGTATCTTGACTACGGACATAGCGCTATTACTCAAGGAAAAACCAGAGCACCGTTAATAAAAGACTTTAATTAGACAAATGAGATCTTTGTTATAATTGAGCCAATTAATCGTTAGAATCTGCNCCCCAAATACTCTTCCGGTGAATCCAGCCTTCATACGATCCGCTTTCTACCAAACACCAGGCTTCAGAGCACTTATCAAGACGCAGAATAACACCGGGCTCGAATAAAGCTATGGTCTTTGCTGTTCGTTCTGGCGCTCTTCTTAATTGCTGTATTGCTCCGATGACTATTGCACGCCTGCGGCCAGAAAGCATTCGCTGGTGAACCCACCCCTCTATTCCCTCAAAATCTCTTATTTTTCTCCATGTATCCGACTCTGCAACAATTTGCACCGGTAAAGACTTCCTCTGAAACACCCATTTTATTGGGTATCTCGTACCTGGTCCCGCGCGCACGTTCACCTTCGCAGAATTCATGGAGACAAAACGAGGAACACGCAAACCTGTCTCTTTCCCCAAATCCGCCCTTGAATCTATAGAAACAGCAGTTAATAGGATGCATAAAATTTTTAACGTGATTGAATGACGCATGTGAAGGGTCTCTATTTAATTTTAGTTTATTTCGGTGATGCTCGGATCATCGCCGCATAATCGACAATCTAAACGCTTCTTATAACGTATTTTCCGAAACTCCATATTCATCGCATCAAAAATTAATAATCTTCCAGACATAGTCTCACCCAAACCAATAATTTCCTTCAAAACCTCGGTTGCTTGGAGCGTACCAATAACGCCAGCTACTGAACCAAGTATCCCAACGTCCTCACATCTATTGCTACTGCTTGCCGGTGGAGCTGTTGGGAAAAGGCATCTATAACACGGTTCACCTTCGTTGGACCCTAACCCCGAGCGAAATGTGGTTAGTTGTCCTTCAAAACGAAGAAGCGCCCCGGAAACCACAATTTTTCTATTTAAAAAAGCTGCGTCATTTATAAGGTACCGCGTTTCAAAATTATCACTTCCATCCACAATAACATCATATTCGTTAATTATTTCCGTAATATTTCCAGCGGTAAGGCGATTTTTGTATGTCCGAATTTTTATGGTCGGATTAACCCGGGATAGCGTTTCTTGGGCAGACTCCACTTTCGGCACACCAATTTTTG
>NZVJ01000084.1 GCA_002701455.1 Rhodospirillaceae bacterium | reverse complement strand
GAAAATCGGACTTTCAGCTCTAGGAATAAGTTTCTCTGGAACACCAAGTTTTGAAGGGTTAGCGGTTTCTAAATTCTTAAGTATCAATCGATCGCGATTCGGTACTTCTAAACCACCAGGATCATCTGGTTTTACGCGAATAGGGGAATTTTCTGCCTTAACCAAGGGTAAGTCTTGCCTTTCCCCGATCAAGTCACCCTGATTGAGGGCAAACCAAACCAGTCCAGATATNGAAACCAATCCAAAGATGCCTATGAATATTGANATTTTTANGCCAANGCTCNTAGATTTTTCTGATTTTAGAGGCGGTGGCGTTGGCCTTTCCGAATCATCTAGCATAGGTGGCTCCCTGCCACCTTGAGGAAAATTTATCACGATATCATTTCCTGAATTGGTTCAACTCCCATAAGCTCTAAGCCAGATGCAAGCACAATGATGACCGCCTGTATCAGAGCTAAACGAACCAACGTTATTTCTTCGTCGGTTTCAATTATAAATCTCAATTCATTGTGGTCTTTACCTTTATTCCACAATGAATGAAAAGCACCAGCCAAATCTGTTAAAAAGAAAGCTATCCTGTGAGGCTCATGGGCCTGCGCTGCTCCCTCAACCACTCGCGGCCAGGAAGCTAGTTCCTTGATTAGCCCCACCTCTGCCTCATCGGTTAATTTCCACAACTCNATNTGGCTCAANTAACTTGGCGTCAATTTCTCTTTNTCAAATATTTGAGATGCATGACGCATAACGGAGCAACAGCGAGCGTGTGCATACTGAACATAGAATACTGGGTTNTCGCGACTTTGGGCTACAACGGTATCAAAATCAAATTCTAAAACCTGGTCATTTCGTCTGGTCAGCATCATAAACCTTAGAACATCTTTTCCAACCGCCTTTAAAACATCTTCGAGTGTAATAAATTTACCAGCTCTCTTCGACATCCTAAAAGGCTCACCATTTTTTACCAAATGTACGATTTGGCAAATTTTAACGTCTAAGCTTGCTTCATAATTAGAGGCTGCATTTACGGCCGCTTCCATACGGCGAACATAACCGCCATGGTCGGCACCCCATACATCGATCAACTTCAGATATCCTCGCTCTATTTTATTAATGTGGTAAGCAACGTCTGAAGCAAAATAAGTCCAGGTTCCATCCGACTTTTTAATAGCCCGATCGACGTCATCTCCGAATTTAGTCGATTGAAATAAAAGTTGTGGTCTTGGTTCCCAATCATCNGGCTTTTTTCCCTTTGGCGGCTCTAGAACTCCTTTATAAATCAATTTTTTTTCTGATAAGAGGTTCATCGCTCTGTCAACTGCACCAGTATTAACAAGAGAACGCTCAGATATGTACTCATCCATTGTAATGCCCAGATCTTTCAAATCCGATTTTATAAAATCCATCAGCCAACGCGTCGTGAAACTTCGGACTTCAGGCAACCAATCTTCTTCCGGAACTGATAACCACTTGTCACCATCTTTTTCAACTAACGCCTCTCCAACTTGTTTAAGATAATTGCCTGGATAGAGNCCTTCTGGAATTGGACCAATCTCGTGTCCAAGAGCTTCCTTATATCTCAAGTGAGCCGACTTGGCTAAAATATCCACCTGGGTTCCGGCGTCATTAATGTAGTACTCTTTACATACTTTATATCCGACTTTCCTTAGGAGCCTGGATAACGTGTCGCCAACAACCGCACCTCGTGCGTGAGCTGCATGCAATGGCCCCGTTGGATTAGCCGAAACATATTCTATGTTTATCCGCTCATCTTTTCCAANGTTAGAAGAACCAAATTCAATTCCTAATTCAAGAATACGCTTTACACACTCAAACCACACATNGGATTTTAAAGTAAAATTTATGAAACCTGGCCCNGCTACGGAAGCAGAGTCGATTAATTCGATATTATTAAGGTGCTTGCAAATTTCATCAGCCAAATCTCTAGGCGCTTTTCCCACGCTTTTTGCAAGCGTCATAGCTATATTGGACGCCATATCTCCATGCGCCCGATCTCTTGGTGTTTCCAACTTTATAGTTATAGGCGGCAAGTTTTCTTTATCACTCCAGAACGGCATTTCCCGGAGAGCCTGCTCAAACAAAACTTCTACCTTCTCAAATACATTCATTTAAATCTTCGCTTTAAAATCAAACAAACGATCATACTCTAGCAAGGCATACCTATCGGTCATACCAGCAATATAATCGGCGATTAACCTTGCTTGGTTACTCTTAACATTTCTTTTGCCTAAAAACCTCCACTCATCGGGCAAAACACTTGGCTCTTCCATAAACAATTCGAACAACTCACCTATTACACGTTTAGCCTTGCTTGCCATCCTATTTACTTTGTAATGTCTATACATCCTAGCAAATAAAAATTCACGGAGTTCTCTTATCCNAGGTGTGAGTTTTTCACTAAATGCAACAACTGGCTGCTTCGAATTTTTNATATCCTCAGAATGAGCCGGTTGAATTTCATACAAACGACGGGTGCTCTCTGATATTATATCCTCTACGAGNGTATTGACTATCTGACGCACNAGNTCACTTATAAGACGACTGTCCTCTATATCACCGAATTNGNGNTNAATTTTAGACATAATAGGTGAAACTAACNCAAGCGNCNCAAGGTCNNTAANTGTAAAAATTTGAGCTCGCAATCCATCATCAACGTCATGTGCATTGTATGCAACGTCATCAGCTATTGCTGCCAATTGCGCTTCACCGCTCCCAAAAGTTAANAGATTCAACTGTAATAATTTTNTCAAATCTGACATAAAAACCGTTGGTCGACCCTTTATTGGACCATTGTGTTTTATTATACCGTCAAGAGTTTCAAAAGTTAAATTTAGNCCATCAAAACCCGGGTATCGGCGCTCAATTTTTGTCAAAATTCTTAACGCTTGTTCGTTATGATTAAACCCCCCATAAGCCTCCATAAATTTATTAAGCACCTCCTCCCCTGCATGACCAAATGGTGTATGCCCTAAGTCATGTGATAACGCTATTGCCTCTGAAAGATCTTCGTTAAAGTTCAAAGTCCTACTTAATGATCTTGCTATTTGCGCTACCTCTATCGTATGGGTTAGGCGGGTTCGGTAGTAATCTCCTTCATGGTATACAAAAACCTGGGTTTTATACTGTAGTTTTCTAAACGCGCCAGAATGAAGAATACGGTCCCGGTCCCTTTGGTATAAGGTTCGACCTTCCGCCGGTTTTTCATTGAACAAACGGCCTTTTGACTCACTTGAAAGAGATGCATATTCAGCTAAATATTGTTCCCTCAAATTACACCCTTTCTAATGACACAATATTTGAGGAAGCAAATCGCTATCTACCTAGCGGATTAAATAGGCGCAGTCTCCAAAGGCCTCGAAAATACTAAAAAGTTTAACAAAGGCATGTTGTCATTGTTAGTTAAGCATTTATATATCGTTTATTCTGTATTATAAATGTTTTATAATACCAACAATCAAAAGTATTGTGAGAATTTAGAAGTATGCAAGATGATATACAGGCGTTTACAGTTAGTGAAAATGCAGCTCGGCGAATAAGTGTGCTTCTTAAGGAGGAACAAGAAGCAGACAACAAGTTTATGCGCGTGGCAGTAGAGGGTGGTGGCTGCTCTGGATTTCAATATATTTTTAAATTTGATTCTGTCAAAAGCCATGACGATCTCGTTTTTGAAAAAAATGATGTGTCCGTCGTCATTGACGAAATATCACTGGAACTATTAAAGGGCGGCACACTCGACTTCACAGAAGAACTAATTGGATCATATTTTCAAGTTATAAATCCCAACGCATCATCAGGGTGCGGTTGTGGAACTTCTTTTTCAATCTAAGGGTTTTGGTAAACACGGTGAGAATAGCTAGTTGGAATGTGAACTCAGTTAGAGCACGACTCCATAATATATTAGACTGGCTTTCGAATTTGGAAATCGATGTTATTCTTATCCAAGAAATAAAATGTGTTGAAGAGCAGTTCCCCCGTCTTGAGTTTGAGGCCCTAGGCTACGAAGTAGCTATCAATGGTCAAAAATCTTATAACGGTGTGGCGATACTCTCGAAATCACCAATCACTGAAGTAAAAAACGGCCTTCCTAATTACTTAGAAGATGAGCAAAGCCGTTATATAGAAGCAAAAATTAAAGGGGTGGTTTTTGCCTCTATATATCTACCGAATGGCAACCCGATAAACTCTGATAAATTTAATTATAAAATCAAATGGATGGAAAGGCTAAAAAACCATAGCAAACAACTACTAAATCAGGAACTCCCTATTGTTCTAGGAGGCGATTTTAACGTTGTACCTTGCGATGATGATGTACATGACCCAATATCCTGGCAGAACGATGCATTATGCCAACCGGAAACACGAAAGAGGTATAGAGAACTTATCAACGTCGGTTTCTCNGATGCATTTCGTATTTTCAATGACGCCCCTGGNCGATATACTTTCTGGGATTACCANGCNGGCGCTTGGCAGAATGATCATGGAGTTCGGATAGATCATTTCCTTCTATCACCGCAAGCGGCAGATATTTGTTCTAGCTGCTCTATAGACACCTCCCCCCGTGGAAAAAGTAAAGCGTCTGATCACACACCTATTTTGGTTGAACTNGATATTAACTAGCTTTNAATGGNCGATGTATTGTTAATAAAATCCCGAACAAAGAAACACCCAAAAATTCATAACCTTTGCGAAATCGTTGAATGCAGGTAGAAATAATAGGCCTAATATCATAAAAAAAAATAAACCAAATAACTCATATAATTTGAATATTTTCATGACATTAATAACTGAATATAATTGAATCAAATGGCCTAGCTTAGGCTGATATCCGCTAAAACCTGGTTGAGCTTTTGTTCTTTTTTCTTAACCTCAGTCAAACGACCTCTCGTTTCCTGAATAACTTTTTTGGGAGCCTTCTCCAAAAAGTTCTTGTTATTCAACTTACTTTCGAATTTCGAGACCTCATTTTTAATTTTAGTTAATTCCTTTAAAATTCTATTTCTTTCAATCTCAAAATCAATATCATCAGTGATAACCAATCCAAACAAGTTACCTCCAATCACCCCTTGAATAGTACCTTTTGGAAAATCATCCCTAGTGGCATCCAGTGACTTTAAATTGCCTAGTCGTGTTATAAGTTCCTTATTAGCTTCAACATATTCAAGAAACTTACTGTCAAATTTCTTCATTAAAATTTGAACTTTAGACTTTGCCTTGACATTAGCGGCAGATCGCGTTGATCTAATTTCAGTTATAAACGAAATAATCCATGAAATTTCATTCGTAACGCCTGNTTCTGAATAATTATCGCTAAATCTGGGCCACTGTTCATTTATGAGCAGGTCCCCAAATTTAAACTCCTCCCATAATTCTTCGGTTATATACGGCATAAGTGGGTTAAGTGCGTTTATAATCTGTTTCAAAACCCAACTGGCGGTCTTCCTGGTTTCATTTAAAAGAATACCATCACTTTCGGTTAAAATAGGCTTTGTAAATTCGAGATACCAATCACAGAATGTCGCCCAAGTGAACTGATAAATNACGCTTGCCGCGTCATTGAAACGATAACTCTCTATAGCCGTCTCCATATCATGCACCATGTGTATAGTCTCTGAAATGATCCATTTATTTACTTTTNATGTTGCAGAACTCGGCTGGAAAGATGCATCGTATACACACTCATTTAGCTGAACAAACCTAGCAGCATTCCATAATTTTGTTGCAAAATTGCGATAACCTTCAATCCTCCCTTCAGCTAACTTGATATCACGTCCCTGAGCCGCCATCGCGGCTAATGTGAATCGCAACGCATCAGAGCCATACTTGCTAATAAGGTCCAGAGGATCTAAAACNTTCCCTTTCGATTTTGACATTTTTTGTCCTTTTTCATCCCTAACCAATGCGTGTATGTAAACCGTTTGAAATGGGACAGCATTCATAAAATGTAATCCCATCATCATCATTCGGGCAACCCAGAAGAAGATGATATCAAATCCAGTAACTAGAACATTCCCGGGATAATATTTTTCTAGTTCTTTAGTTGCATCAGGCCAACCTAAAGTAGAAAAAGGCCACAGAGCCGAAGAAAACCAAGTGTCTAAAACATCTTCATCTCTTTTTAATACAACTGATTTNCCATAGTGTTTGATCGCTTCTGCCAGTGCAAGGTCCTCGCTTTCCTCTACAAAAACTTGTCCATCTGGACCAAACCAAGCAGGTATTTGATGCCCCCACCATAACTGCCGGGAAATACACCAGGGTTGAATATTTCTCATCCATTCAAAAAAAGTATTTTCCCAATTTTTTGGAACAAATTTCGTGCGGCCGTCTTGCACAGCCTTTATCGGTTCCTGTGCCAAAACTTCTGCGTTGCAGTACCATTGGTCTGTAAGCCACGGTTCCAANGGAACCTGTGACCTATCNCCGTGAGGAACAACGTGCGTCGTTTCCTCAACTAACGATAATAGACCATGCTCTTCCATACGAGAGATTATTTTTTTTCTCGCCTCGAATCTTTCTATTCCAATAAACTCCGGAGGCACATTCTGATTTAGATAAGCCTTCTCATCAAATATGTTAATTANCTCGAGCCCGTGACGCCTGCCTATTTCAAAATCATTGAAATCATGAGCNGGCGTGATCTTAACTGCACCAGACCCTTTTTCCATATCACTGTATTCATCCGCAATAACAGGGATTAATCGTCCAACAAGGGGAAGAACCGCATTTTTTCCAACAAATTTGGTGTATCGAGGGTCATCAGGGTGAACCGCGATACCAGTATCCCCTAACATTGTCTCGGGCCTCGTTGTTGCGACCGTGATAAACTCGTCTTGGGTACCTTCAATAGGGTATTTGAAGTGCCAGAGTTTCCCTTTGGTTTCCATTTGCTGAACTTCAAGGTCCGAAATAGCCGTTAACAGTTTTGGGTCCCAATTTACCAGGCGCTTATCTCGGTAAATTAGCCCTTGTTTGTATAACGCAACGAATACTTTTGTTACGGCAAGAGAGAGATCTGCATCCATCGTAAACCTTTCACGGTCCCAATCAGGAGAAGCACCTAATGAACGCAATTGCTCCGTTATCNTTCCGCCAGACTCTCGTTTCCATTGCCAAACTTTCTCAAGAAATTTAGTTCGACCCAACTCTTGNCGTGATACACCCTCTACTGCAAGCTGCCTCTCCACCACCATTTGAGTTGCAATACCCGCATGGTCAGTTCCTGGTTGCCAAAGAGTATCCCGACCAGTTTTTCTATAGTATCGGATTAAGATGTCTTGAAGGGAAAATGTTAACCCGTGTCCCATATGTAAACTACCAGTTACATTTGGTGGAGGCATCATGATAGCGTACGGCTGTTTACAAGATTCTGGATTTGCAGAAAATACGNCTGACTTTTCCCAAATTTTATAAAACTTTTCTTCAAGAAAACTAGGCTTGTAATGTTTTTCAAGCATTCATTTGTCCGCTAAGTACTATGGCATTTTTTGATTTAAAAGAAGGCAGGTTTATAGTCAGAACACTCCCCTGCCAATTTTGGTTTGGAAAACNGTGATAATACTCAAGTCATATCTAAACACTTACCAGGGATCTCTCCGCTGAGATTGCATAACNAAGCGTTCGATTTCTTCCCTCACTAACCTTTCAACCGTCATTGGTAAATGTTGGTCCAGCCACTCTTTCAACATCGGACGCACAAGCTCGCGCGTTAAACCTTCCAGAGTTACTGCGCCGTTTCCTATGGGAAGCTCGGAATAATCCTCGCTAAGCTTATCACTCAANCGTTCAAAAGACACCCTGGCCTCACCGGCTTGTGGCGGAGACACAAGACCGTTTGTTTCGGGCGCCGGAGTTGCTGGCGGCAGCGGAGGTTCTGGCGCTGCAACAGGCTCTGGTTCCGGCTCAGCCTCTTTATATGCTTGTGCTTCAAAAAGTGGCTCTGGGTCAGAGGCTTCCATATCAGTTAAATCTAGAATATCGTCGTCATCTTCATCTTCTTCCGAGGAAGCTTCCTCCTCTACCACAGGCTCTGGTTCCAGCTCAGGCTCAGGCTCAGGCTCAGGAGCTGCTGCTACTTCAGCCTCCTCGTCGGACTGTGGTTCCTGAACTTCTGGAGCATCCTCGTTTTCTTTCGCAACATTCTCCTGCTCTTTGTCGTCATCAGATATTATTCGTCTGATTGACGCCAAAATTTCTTCCATTGATGGTTCTTGCTCAGTATCCGACATATTTATGGCCTTAAAGCGATCAATACAAAAATTCTAACTCACAACTTCGTAAAGCACCAGATTGAATGCTAAATTTGTAACTTCTTATTTATCTTTCCCCGTAATAAAGATTGCGAACTCTAACGAAGTTTTTGTCATAATTATAAATCTCTACAGGTAATCCAAGGTTTTTTGCTGTCAGTTTTCCTAATGCGGATAACAATGTGTACGCAGCCACGAAATTGTCGCGACTAGCTCTAACGAGACGCACCTGCGCACTTAAACGTTCTTGTTCAGCATCAAGGACATCAAGAACTGTCCGAGCCCCCACCAGCGCCTCTTGCTCAACGCCCTCTAATGCAATTTCTGCTGATGCAACCTCTGCCTCCAAAGCTTCAGCCTGCGCTCGTGCTGTTGTCCACGCTGTAAATGCCTTTGAAGACGTTTCAATGACATTTCGCCTCGCCGCTTCGACGAGTATGCGTCGCCTATTAGCTTCCTCTTTTGCCGATCTAATTCCTGAATATACAGCACCTGCTTGGTAGAGGGGGATACTAATATTCGCATTTAAACTTAAGCTTGTGCTTGAGCTATCAGCGTCACCAGAAGTTTCGGAATGACTGGCGCTGCCACTAACGGTGACAGTCGGACGAAGACTTGATTGTGAAAGCGAAACACCATCAAGCGCGGAAAGTTCCTCAAACTTTGCGGCAATCAGGGAAAAGTTATTCTCTAGGGCATAGTTTACGGCCTCTGTTATTTCTCTTGGAAGGTCTTTAACTTCCTCAGGTTGCTGCAGTTCCCCAGCTCTTTTGCCAAATACTCTTTGGTAAGTCGAATTCGAGGAAGTTAAATCACCTGTCGCCTTAATTTTATCCGCCTTAGCCCGATCTACTCTTGCTTCTGCCTGTGCAACATCTGTCCTAGTTACCTCCCCGACTTTAAAACGCTCCCTGGTGGCCTCTAGCTGTTTTTCCAGACGATTAAGATTATTCGTCTGAAGTTCAACAACGGACCGTGCACTAATTACGTCTACAAATGCAGTTGCGCCAGATAGCATTACGTTCTGTTCAGCCGTGAAGAGCCGTGAGCGTTCGGTTTGAACGTTTGTTTCTGCCTGACGAACGGATATTTCTGTTCTTCCGCCATCATAGACTGATTGGTTAACCGACAAACTTAAACTGCCGGGAAAGCTGCTGGTATCAGAAGACGTGCCACCAGAATCCGAATTTGTCTGCGAAGCGCCTAGACTTAAACTAGAAGTAACTGTTGGCCTCCAGCCCGATTTTGCTGCGGGCACCCCCTCGTCAACTTTGCGGAGATTAGCCCTAGCTGCCAGTAAGTCAGGATTATTCTCATAGGCAAACGCGAGGGCTTCCTCTAATTTTTCAGCTTGCACCTCTTTTAAACATAAATTGAAAAACAACAAAGTTAGCCCAAAAAGAAACATCTTCATGAAGTTTGTTTTTGATAGATCAAAAAATTTACACATGTAACTACGACCCTATTGGTTCAAAACTATTTTCTGAAATCCCGACGTTTTTTGGACTGCCTAACCATTTATTCAAAATTGAAACCCATGAGCTTTTGAAAAACTGCGATTCGATGGTGTTCCCGCATCAAACAAGAACCTACTCGATATAGAATTTTTTAGCTTGCTATAAATTTTGGCTTTTCCAAGTATCTCGCCTTGTCCTTTAACAATCGCAACCAATCTACCACCATCTATTAACTGATCGAAGAGATTTTCTGGTATATATTGCACGGCGCCATTAATTATTATTAAACTGTAGGGCATTTGTTCAGAATAACCATCAACTAAGTCCCGTAAAATAACACCTGCGTTGTCAATTTCTAGTTTGGCTAAATTTTTATTTGCAGTGTCAATGTGGCTTTGTCTCTCATCTATACCAATTACGCTAGCTGCAAGTCGCGATATTATCGCAGTAGAATAACCGGTACAGCAACCAACATCCAGGACAATATCAGTTTCATTAATATTTGCTTCTTGCAGCAGCCGACTCATGACCATTGGCTCTATGAGAAATCTCCCTTCACCAATAGGGAGATCCTCATCAACATAAGCAACCGCCTCTTTATCAGAGGGAACAAAATCTTCCCGCGGGATACTTAAGAAAGCCTCTATCAAAGCCGGGTCAGTGACTTTATTAGCCCGGATTTGGTTATCAACCATATTTTGACGCGCTACTGCGAAGTTATCCATCTATATCGGGCCTCAGCTAACCATACCTTGTCCATTATACGACTATCTCTAGGGTAACTCAATGGATCCCGATGGTTTGTTTAGCGAATAAAATTAAAATTTAATGTCTATGGCGAGAAAACCAAAAACAACCAGGATTATATCTACTTTCAAAGGGAAAAATCAACACAACTACACATTAAACAAAAAAGAATATTAGCTCTTGCATCAAGCCCGCAGCTTAGATAGGGATAAGGACCATTATGTTTATTTTTTAAAACTGTGGCCCGGTAGCAGAGTGGTTATGCAGAGGACTGCAAATCCTTTTACGTCGGTTCGATTCCGGCCCGGGCCTCCAGCTGCAAGAATAAAATATAAAAAAGGGTTTGTGTCTAATGGCTGGCATTGGTATATAGCGTTTTGTTTGATTTTACGAGTTCCCCGGTAGCTCAGCGGTAGAGCAAGCGGCTGTTAACCGCTTGGCCGGCGGTTCGAATCCGTCCCGGGGAGCCAAACCCCTCTTTAATTTAGCCACAACTCATGGCATTTAACCGTTATTATAGGTCTGGGTCCTGTCTGACGAATTTGGATATCCAATTATTCCCTACTTCTAAAATTACTTCCAAGCTTAACGCGCCTTGTATCCTTTGCTGCTCTACCACAAGGCCCAAAGTTTGACATTGTTCATCCATAAAAATCTTCAATAGACAACCAACTTTTCAATAGAACAAAATGTCAAAACAACGCATAGCTGATTGTTCAGGAAAACGTTTTTTACTATCATTGAGTAGTTAAAATATTTCAAGGATACGAGCATGACAGCTGCAGCTAAATCTTCAAGCGATTACGGTGCCAACGATCCAGTGATGCGTAAGTATTTTGAATTAGGCGAAGAAAAAGCTAGGAATTTAGGCAACCGAGGACCCATCAGATTTGAATCCGATGGCAGTTTGTCAAAAGATATCTTAAAAACGTATTCTGAAATGGGTTTCTATGTTTTTGAAAATGTCCTTTCGCAAGAGGAACTT
>NZVJ01000083.1 GCA_002701455.1 Rhodospirillaceae bacterium | reverse complement strand
GTCATCACTTTTGGCGGGCCAACGGGGGACAATTCTTTATTGTTAGCTACGTCGTCCCACCAGTATCTAAAATCTTCTGAAGTAAGGGGGTGGCCGTCTGACCATTTATGTCCTTTTCTAAGAATGAATGTGAAGCTCCGGCCCTCTTTCACCTCGAAGTGGTCTAGTATATCGGCTTCAAGCTCAAACGTCTTTGGATTGTAGCCAACAAGCCTAGAATAACCATAGACAGACATCTGCCGAGCGTCCTTGGCTCTAGCCATTAGCATCCGAATGGAACCACCATATTTTCCTATATCTAAACCTAAATTTTGAAAGTTTAACTTTCTGGGATTTAATGGAAGTCGTTCTTCTACCGGAGGCAGATCGCCAGCGACTACTTTTTTAGCCAGGCTAGGTGCTTCAGAGTACGAAAATGCATTACCTGCAATAAGGAAAAATACCAAGGAAAAGAAAGTAAACACACAAAATGTATCTAGATATTTCATCGAGTGAAACTCGAATTTGAAATACTTTTATTTGCTCGAACCCAATGATTATTGGCGACATCAACCAGGTCCGGGCGATGATTTTCATCTACTTTATATGGCTCTTCCCATAGACTAGGTACAGAACAGCGCTCGTCCATGATAGATTCAAAATTGAGCGGGTTATCAATATTAGGGTCTGGAACCGCTGCCAATAATGCCTTGGTGTAGGGATGTTGGGGATTTTTGAACAGGTCTTCTTTTGAGGCAAATTCTACTAGTTGGCCAGCACACATAACAGCAATATTGTCGGCTATGTAATTCACCACGGCTAGGTTGTGGGAAATAAATAAATAGGTAAGGTTAAGTCTTTCTTTTAAATCCTTCAATAAATTTAGGACTTGCGCCTGGATGGATACATCCAAAGCCGAAACGGGCTCGTCGCATATAAGCAGCCTCGGTCTGAGTGCTAATGCTCTGGCAATTCCAATTCTTTGCCGTTGGCCACCGGAAAAACTATGTGGAAATCGACTTAAGTGACGAATATCTAAGCCAACAAGTTGGATAAGGTCTTTTACCAGATCGTTCCTGTACGATTGATCTCCTATTTTGTGTATCAATAGTGGTTCGCTGATAATATCAAAGACGGTCATTCTTGGGTTTAAAGAGCTAAAAGGGTCTTGAAAAATAAATTGAATTTTTTTTCTAAAATTCATTAATTCTTGGCCTTTTAACTTCAGAATATCAACTGTCCCATCTTCATCGTCATATGTGATTTGCCCCTTATCTGGGGATAGTGCCTTCATAATAATTTTACTCAGGGTCGTTTTGCCGCATCCTGATTCTCCTACTAATCCGAGGCACGTTCCCGCATCAATTTTAAAGCTAACCTCGTTTACCGCTCTCACCATATCTTGGTTCCTTGAGAGTAAACCGGNGCTTCGAATACTAAATGCCTTTGTTACGCCAGATATACTCAGTAGAGGCATTCGCGGTTNCTGCTTGGCGAGGTTATTNGTTACTTGAGCATGCTTAATTAAATTTCCCATTTCTGAAGCAACTTCTCGAATAGGTATTAGCCGCTCACTGGGTTTCATCCCAAAGCGAGGAACGGCAGTCATTAGGGATTTTAAATACGGGTGTTCTGGATTTCGAAAAATATTCTCTCGCGGCCCTCNCTCCATAATTTCGCCCCGATACATAACGACCACATCGTCAGCTATGTTGGCAACAACGCCCAAATCATGGGTAATCATGAGTATTGCCATGTCAAGTTCGGCTTGGAGATCGTTCATTAGTTTCAGTATTTGAGCTTGAATGGTGACATCAAGTGCNGTTGTGGGTTCATCTGCGATCAATAGCNATGGTCTGCAAATAAGCGCCATGGCAATCATTGCTCGCTGCCTCAAACCGCCGGAAAGCTCGAACGGATAAGTTTTTAGAGCTCTATTTGGGTCGGGAAACCCAACAAGTTTAAGCATTTCACAAGCACTTTTTTCGGCCTGTATAACNGTTGATTTTTGATGCAGTAGCAATGCTTCCGTTATTTGATCACCGACTGTATGTAATGGGGAAAGTGACGTCATCGGTTCTTGAAAAATGATAGATATAAATCTTCCCCTGATTTCTCTCATCGCGGGCCCATCTTTGTTTAAGGTGGCTATATCTAAAATTTTTTCTGATGCTGTAAGTTCTATAGATCCCCTCGATATAGAAGCTTGTGGTGGAAGGAGACCCATAATTGCTTGACTAATAACTGATTTCCCAGAACCTGACTCGCCAACTAAGGCAACTGTGGAGCCTTTTGGAATTTTAAAAGAAGCATCTTTAACTGCTATAAGACGGCCTTCTGGTAAATCAAACCCAACTTCTAGGTTGTTAACGGACAAGATGTAACTNTCTTTATTCATCTTTGGCTGCATNCGTTTTTTCTTGGTAAGCNTGACTTTGGTCAATTAANGAAAATCCNGAACTTGTAAAGTTCTCACTTGTGGTTTCTGAAACTATAATTTGTTTTTCCCTTACAACATNTGAACAAATTTTCATGATATCATTAAACCTTATTAATTCGGAGTCCATGGCAACTTTTACAATGCCGTCNGATAATGTTAATTGATACCAGCCGGCTTTCCGGTCACGACGAGTAGAAAAGTATTTTAAATTTACGTCATTGAGTTTGTCCCACGATAAAGTACGCTTAAATAGTCCAGATGTTTTCAGGTTCTGCTCCGTGACTATGCAAGTTGTAAATTGTCGGAGAATAGTTCGAAGCAAAAAACCAAAAAAAAGCAGCGCGCCAGCAGCAAAAATATATTGAAAGATAGTGATCTTAGTGGCTGCTAATAGTAATCCGACAGTTATAATTAGTCCTATCGTAGCCCGAATATAATCGCCTGAAATGGACTTACGTGAGTATTTGCAGGTAAACATTTTCTTTCCTCAATGAAAAAGTTCCAAAGGGTCGACACAACGTACCGAATTACTATTTTTTAAAATGGTAAAGATATTTCTAAACTCCTCCCAGTCGCTTTCTATCATATTAAGGTGATGAGTTAGTATACCAAAGGGTTCTGAAGTTTCGTTTGTCTGGCGCTGGTGTTTTAAATTATTTGTTATTTGAGATGTCATTGAGTCGCCACCAATAAAACGGCGCGTATTACGCCAATCGATAACATCTATGTGGGTATTAAACCACTTCAAGTTTGGTTCATGAACTTTTAATGATTTTCTGCCAAAAGCCGAAAAGCCTGAAAAACCAAAATCTAAGAGGTTAGGAATAATGCCTTCGCTAATCCGGTTCCATGGGGGCACAAAACAGTCAATAACTGACTCCCCAAAAATGTCTGACAGACGTTTCTTTGCTTGGATGATATCAACTTTTATATCATGCAGGTCCCGGCTTGGGCCAAATTCGGACTTTCGAGCCTCTGCAGGTTCATAATTTGAATGGGATAATCCATGAACGGCAATTGGCAAACCGGTCGTTTCTAGAGCAATTGCAAGTTCTCGTGAACTTAGGTTTGGGATTACTGCCAAAAGTGGTTTGAAATTTAAAATATCTGCCGTTTTTAGTATTGAATCTAATTCAGAAGTGGGACGGCTAAGATCGTCGTCGCGCCACCATATTTGCGCGATGGCATCTTCCTGCGACCACTTTGCCAACTCAGCGATTAAATTTTTTGTCTCGCTGTCTGACTTCATATCATTTGGCTCAAAATTTTTGCTGTTTTCTCTGCCCCTTGTAAGTCTATTTTGAGAGAAGTTTTTGCCGGATCTTCCGAGACTCTCGCAATCGCGTTGGCCAAAGTGTTTGGATCTAATTTATCCTCATAAACAACTTCAACCGCCCCTCTTTTTGCCAAAAGGTCGGCTCTAATGCGTTGTTCGGTCTCCTCTCCTCCTTCATATGGAATTAAAATAGCAGGCGTATTGCAGGACAATACCTCAGCCACTGTGTTATATCCCGCCTGCGAAATGGAAAGTCGAGCTCGATTAATTATACTTGGCAGGTCTGGTCGCATTCGCTCAATGATAGTATTTTTAATAGGTAAGCGCTCGACTTCGTGTAATATTTTTTTTGGCATGTGTGGTCCAACAATAAATCGCCAAGGAGTGTCATCTGACAAATTTTCACTGCGGATTTTAAATAATTTCTTTAATGTATCACTGCCAACCGCACCGCCGCCTAAAGAAACAATGATTTCACCTGAACCAACGGTTGCGTCTCTATCTGCAGCTGATGGGTTTAAAACGTAACCTGTATAGTCTACCAGATGCGTTATCTCGTGGCTCAAAGGGAATGTCTCCTCTAGGGTAATAATCTGTTTATCACCATGCACCAAGACTTTGTCGTAGTATTTGGTTAGCGTTTGCGAAATCTCAATGTTTCTATCGCGCCGAGATTTTGTAACAAGAATATCCCTCATGGAAGCGACTATTTTGGGTTTCCATTTTGCCGCCTGCGCTTGATCAAGCAGTGGGATCAATTCAAAACGAAATTGCCGGCGACCGAATGGAAAAAGTTCAGTTATGACTATGGACGGTTTTGTTTCCTCGAAAAGATTAAGCAACTTAGCACGCCGATTTTGTCGCCATGGATCATCTATTTCTCGATCATTTTCATCAACAAGAATTTTAAAATTTCGGTCAAGTGATCGTACGGGCGGGAGTTGATGAAATTTAGCGCTGCCAACGTTGAGATTGGGAATGGGAATTCCACCCGAGACGAAGTTAACTTCAAAGCCAATATTGATCAGAGCGCGAGCTATAGCAGCAGCTCGGCGAAGATGGCCTATTCCGAGCAGGTTTTGTACATAAAGGAAAATATTTTGTGTAGCCATTCCTCACAGCTGCCTTTTTTCGAGAGGTAAATTTGTCTTATAAAGGCTCGGCGAACCACTTTCGTCCAAAGAAAAGATTTGAATGGAGCTCCAATCTATTTTCACTGGCGGCCTGCCGAGCATATTCCACCCTGTTGCCAAGCAAAGAAGTGCTCTAATTACCCCTTTATGGCTAACTGCGCCAATAGTTTTGTTGGTTTTTCCTATTTCTTGAAGAAGTGGCTTTAGGCGATCTTGGACGTCTCTCGGCGTTTCTCCTCCTGGGGGTTGCATATCGAGACCACGGTCTTCATTTTCCGCTAGTGATGCACCATGCTGTTCTCTTAAATCTTTTAGCTTCCTTCCCTCCCACTCGCCCCAATTCATTTCGATCAAGCGAATGTCAGTGCGGATTTCATTAAGATTTAGTATTTTTGCCGTTTCTGTTGCCCGTTGTAGGGGGCTGGTTATCCATTCCACATTTTGTAAGAAACTAGGAGCAGAAAGGCTTGATAAAGATATTCGGCCAGTTTCACTTAATGGGACATCCGTGTGCCCCTGTATTCTGCCTTCAAGGTTCCAATCGGTAATTGCGTGGCGTAGAATAGCAAGATGAGAACTCATATTTTTGCTCTATAACTATTTAAGGAATTTTTTACTAGGAGATTGACTTTCTTTGCGGCTATTTCAAAAGAATGCTCATTTCGGGTAATTTTTGTGGCTGCGGTTCCCATTTGTTCTCGATAGTCTGTATTTTCTATTAGAGTGATCAATTTGGAACTAAAATCCGCTACATTGCCCGGTTGTGTCAAAAGTCCAGTGACTTTATCGTTTATTATATCTGACACGCCTCCGCTATTACCCGCCACGGCTGGTAGACCCAGCCATTGAGCCTCTAGAAGTGCCATTCCGTAGGCTTCTTGAACTGCGGGCCAAACAAAAATATCCGCAGCACAGTAGTATCTAAATAGTTGATCCTCTTTCAAAGCGCCGACAAAAAGAGTTTCACTTCCAAAACATTTTTCAATTTCTTGTCGGCATTTTCCGTCTCCAGCAACAATTAACCTCCAAGCCTTACTGGTGCTAAGTCTAGAAAGAGCTCTCCCCAACAATTTATAGGATTCGAATTTTGCGCCCTCTCTCATCATCCCAACAGCTAGCAGCAAAACTTCATTTTTTGAAAGACTTAATTCTCGGCAAATTTCTTCCCGATGAGAATCTCGTTTGTTTCCGCATGAGGGCGCTGCGTCAGGGCCCATAAATGGTTTAATAAACTCATAGGAGCAATTGGATGAAATTACTTGTTTTACGCAATATTCATCATTGCTGTTTAACCCAATGATTGCGTCCGCGTGTTTTAGCGCTAACACAACTTGCTTTTGATTGAATGACCAACCGCCTTCTTTTCTCTTTGGTGCGTGAGATGCTTCGGCTACAAGGTAAGGAATTTTAAGAGTTTTAGAAATCGCCGGCCCTAACCAATCGGGTGCTTTATAAAACATATGGTAGGTAAACCAAGCGTCAGGTCGCCAACTATCAGCTTTAAGGTACCGATTGACCAACCGCTCAATAATTTTATCACTGCGATTTTTAATAATAATTTGTTTATGCTGAATCCCATTGGCCTCTCTGCTTTTAAGGCGACTAATCAATCTGACGTCGTGTCCCTCGCTCCTAAGGCAGGCAATAAATTGGCGAGCCATTTTCCTATCGCCTGAGGGTATAGGCGAGTCAGGTGATTTCAAGGGTGCGTAAAAGGCAATTTTCATAGAATATCTTTTAACACTTCGCCATTCGTGTCTACTTCTCTCCTTAGAAGTTTTATTATTTCCCGGACATTTTTCGAATGGGAAAAATTTGTTGCTAATAATTTATTAGCTGCCTCAGCCAACCGTACACGCTTCGCAGGATTTTGAGATAGGCTTATAATGCTGCGCATTAATTCTTGTGAATTTGCAGAGGGTACAATCAAACCAGTCTCATTATGTTTAATAAACTCTTTTATTCCGGGCAAATCAGTAGCTATACAGCAAACCTTTTTGCTTGCGGCTTCCATTAAAACATTTGGCAATCCGTCCCTATCCCCATCGGTCGCGATAATGCTAGGCATAATAAATAAATCAGAGTTTTTATAAGCCTCGAATACCACGCCTTGGGGTTGCGCACCTCTCCAGGTTACCTTCCTAGAGAGGCCCAATTTATCCGATAATTTCCGGAGCTTTTTGAGTTCTGTTCCTCCGCCTATATGAGTCCAATGCCAATTAATATTTTCAGGGATTCCGCTTAGTGCCTCAAGTAGTATAGGGAAGCCCTTTTTTTTCACAGCTCTTCCGACGGATAAAAGTCTTAAAAGATTATCTGAACCAGCTTGCTGCTCAATATTTGAGGGATTTATTTGTGAAAGCTGTTTAGTGTCGAGTCCATGATAGCTGAGGCGTGTTTTTCCCGGCGCAAGATCATTAAGATGCATAAAGCCATATTTGGTACAAGTCACGGCCCAAGCGCAGGACTTAAGTTTTTCTGCCTTTTCCCATTCGGGAGTTAACCAAATATCTTTTGCGTGGGATGAAACTGACCAAGTGCGCCCGGTTAATAAAGATGTGTAGTGGGCGACAGATGCTGGTGTATGAAGAAAATGCGCATAAATATGATTGATCCCAGGTTCTAACTCCGATGCAAGAACTAGTGCCTGACCCCAACGTCTCACGCGATTTGGTGTAAAGTCTCGAGTGAGGTGTCTTAACCATACCCGGCGGGCAAACCTGTAGCGTGAATTTGAGCGGAGATGCCACCAGGCTTTTAATACTCTTACTGGCTCTTTAAATAGATACTCTGGTAGATATAATATGTTCGCTTTGATTTTCTCATGCACCGGGTGGGTATGTGGATCCGTAGTATTTCGCAAGGAAACGATTGTTACGGAAAATCCAGCTCGCTCAAGAGACAGAACTTCTTGCGCTATAAATGTTTCAGAAAGTCTTGGATAACCCTTTAAAACTATTGCAATAGAGATTTGCGACTTCTGCTCTTCAATCTGCATGCTAGGACTATTAGGCCCTCTGTCTCATTGGGATGCTCCTAAGATCCTTGCTCTTTTTGAGCCAACGTTTTGCAAGTCGATTGACTTGTGGCAATCCACCTAAAATGTCTGTCGGCAAAATTTCCGAAGGTCTTGGCTGGCTAGGTAGTTTGCGGAGGGACTTAGCCATTTCTTTCGGGTCATGATCTCCGTTATCTACCAACATGCCTACCAATCCCAAGTCTTCGGCCCGCTTTGCCCTAATATATTGTTCTAACCTTGGCTCAGTTCTTGGTATTATTAATGCTCTTTTGTCAAAAGACAGTATTTCGCAAAACGTGTTATACCCGCCCATAGAAACCATACCAGCGGCTTTCGACATTAGGCTCTCAATCCTCGCGTCAAAGGTCATTGCTTGTACGCGATCCAATTTGCCAGCTCTTTCTAGAAATTCAGCTTGTTTCTCCTGCGACATAAATGGGCCAAGAACTAAAACAGCTGGGTATGGTAGGTCTGGGTCGTATTCGTATGCTCGAAGCACCCATTCCATCAAACCTTCGCCGTCACCACCACCGCCTGCTGTGATAAGTATGAACGGATCCTCTGGAACATTGAATTGTGGAGAGGCACCAACGGTAGGTACGTGCCGTTTTAAATAACCAGTATAACGTGTTTTAATCTTGACGGTAGCGGGAAGATCTATGCCATCGAAAGGATCACAAATCTCTTTTATCCCGTAGACCCACAACTCATCATATAATTCTTCTAAAGCAGGCAATACATTTTTGCGTTCCCATTCTGGAGCTAGTGCTGCTGGTTCATCCATAACGTCTCGCAAACCTAAAACCAGGGGTGTTCCGCGTTTGTGTAGCATCTCCATGGTAGTTCGAACTTCGCCGCGCAAGCCCCACGGCTCCTTGTCGACTATAAATAGATCTGGATCGAAGGTTTCGGCCGTGTGTTTTATAATGGACTCCCTTAAATCTAAAGTCTCTTCGATGTTGAGATGGAGACTCAGAGAAGTGTAATCACCGTTTCTCAACTTTATTACACCTGGAATTCTTACAAAATCTACTCGCGTTCTGAAGTCGAAACTGCCTATTATGGGCGAACCGGAAAGTATAAGTACAGAAAGCCTTGAGTTTGACTCTACC
Organism: Rhodospirillaceae bacterium; assembly: GCA_002701455.1. Classification (GTDB taxonomy): domain Bacteria; phylum Pseudomonadota; class Alphaproteobacteria; order Thalassobaculales; family Thalassobaculaceae. The sequence goes on along the minus strand of NZVJ01000083.1, from coordinate 7,720 downwards.
AAATGGTGGGCTATTTCGCGACATCTCCTTAGGTGTCCAAGACCCAGTGTGTCGTGGCTGTACATGAGGACGCGAGCGGGACGGCTACTCTTTTTTGCTTTCATTAGGGACACTCATCATTCTTCCTAAAGTCTCCTGAGCAATTCTATCAGTAGTTCACAAAAACAGAATTAGCTAATCAGGAGATGGGTAATGTACACTATAAGTTTCGAAAAAGGGAGGTTTTGTGAAAAATACTCCTCTGAAAAATATTTACCGTCATCAGTAGGTAGTTTACATTAATTCTTTGTACCGAACGGTTTAATCAAAAACGTTGGTTGAAACTTATGGAAAAAACTCTTTTCGGATTTATTTGGCGTTACAGCAAACGGGATCAGATAATACTCCTGATTCTTACGGCGATCTCATTTCCGTTCCTCTATTTATCACTGGATTTACCAAAGACAATTATAAATAAAGCAATTGGCGGCAAAGATGTTCCAGAAGAAATTTTTGGGATGACCGTCGATCAGATTGACTATTTATTAATCCTAAGTGGAGCCTTTTTAGCCCTAGTTTTTGTTAACGGAGGTTTTAAGTTTTATGTAAATGTATTTCGGGGACAGCTTGGTGAACGAATGCTGCGTCGCCTCAGGTATTCTCTTTTATCGCGTGTCCTAAGATTTCCACTCCCTCAATTTAAAAGAGTAAGCCAAGGTGAGGTTATCCAAATGGTTAACTCCGAGGTAGAGCCTTTAGGTGGGTTTGTNGGGGACTCCATCGCGTTACCGGCATTTCAAGGCGGTACATTGCTTACAATCNTGGTTTTTATGTTCGTACAGGATTGGATGTTGGGCCTCGCTGCTATTGCTCTTTATCCCATCCAAGGATACATCATCCCAAAGCTTCAGTGGCATGTAAATCAACTTGGTAAAGCGCGAGTCAGAAACGTGAGAGTTTTGGCTGAGAAGATTGGTGAAGCGGTATCGGGAATTGAAGAAGTCCATGCCAACGATGGCGCCAGAAGAATTTTAGCACGTTTCACTGAACGGTTAGGCGTTATTTACGATATTCGTTATGAAATATTNCGCCGAAAGTTTTTTATTAAATTTATAAATAATTTCATTGCCCAACTCACTCCATTCTTTTTCTATTCAATTGGCGGTTATCTTGTGATCAAAGGTGATCTCACTTTTGGAGCCCTGGTTGCGATTTTAGCGGCCTATAAAGATCTTTCAGCACCATGGAAGGAACTGCTTACTTATTACCAGAGGTTGGCTGACTCTCGCATTAAATATGACCAGGTAATCGAACAATTCGATCCACAAGGTATTTGGCCGGAAAATTATCAAATGGCTGAAATAGAATCAGACTTTAATTTGGCTGGTGACGTTTCTGCCGGGAATCTATCTATTCTTGATGAGGAGTCACAACCNATTATCGAAAAATTATCATTTGATATTGGTAAATCAGAGCACATCGCTCTTACTGGTCCTAGTAGTGGCGGTAAAGACCTCGCGACGATTTTGATCGCAAGACTTTTGGCGCCTGACAGCGGGCAAATAGTTGTGGCAGGCAAACAAATTGGCGATCTACCGGAGGCTGCAACCGGCAGACACATGGGGTATATCGGACCTAATGCGTTTGTCTTTAATGCTACGCTAAGGGACAACATATTGCAGGGGGCTATGCATCGGCCGATGTCTAGCGAGGAAGAGCTCAATGAGGACTTAAAAAACGCGCAGTTGTCCGGTAATTCGTTAGACGACCTTGGAGCGGAGTGGCTGGACTATAACGCAATTGGGGTAGACTCCGAGGAAAGGTTGAAAGAACGATTGACAGAACTTCTGCAAGTGGTTGATTTAGATGGTGATGTCTATTCAATGGGACTACGGAGTACATTAGATGACACTGACGACGATCAACTTTTAGAGCAGATATTAATAGCCAGACAAAAATTTAGAGAAAGGCTCGATAAATCTGACATCTCGGATTTCGTAGAATCTTTTGATAAAGAAGTTTTCAACTCAAATGCATCAGTTGCAGAAAATTTGCTATTCGGAACACCGAAAGGTGATAGCTTTAACNTAGAAAATATTGGGACTAACGCCTACGTACTAGAAATACTTCAAAAAGTCGGTCTTAAAGATGAGTTCATTCGTATTGGTAAGGATGTAGCATCGACGATGGTTGAGCTGTTTGCTGACCTGCCGTCGGATCATGAGTATTTTTCTCAGTACTCATTTATCTCAAGTGAGGATTTACCAGAATTTCAAACTTTGTTGGCTCGAGCGGAAAGGCTGGGATTAGNGAATATGTCAACAGAAGACAGTGACCGGTTTCTGTCTTTACCTTTTAAACTAATACCGGCACGGCATCGGCTGGATTTAATTACNGAAGATATTCAAAAACGTATATTGGAGGCACGAAAACTTTTTGCAGAAGAAATTGGAGATGAATTAAGGGATGAGATAGAGTTTTTCGAGTCGGGATATTATAATAGATCTTCCTCNATCCAAGATAATATTTTGTTTGGAAAAATCGCCTTAGATAAAGCGAATGCGATAGAAGAAGTAAATCATTTGATTACTGAGATAATAGATCAGGAAAATCTTCGTGCAGTGATAATTGATACCGGGTTAGACACACAAGCTGGGCTTGCCGGATCCCGTCTTTCGCAAGGTCAGCGCCAAAAGTTGTCAATTGCTCGTGCTCTACTTCGTCGCCCTGACCACCTAATATTGAATGATGCGACCTCGTCTTTGGATTCGGGCAGTCAAACGTTAGTAATGTCCAATTTATTATCGGAGATGAAAGGCAGGAATGTAACATGGGCCTTACAGCGCGCAAGCTTAGCCGAAAAGTTTGACCGAGTATTAGTTTTAAGTGGNGGCCAAGTAGTTGAAGATGGCTCTTTTAAGGGCCTTGCTANTAAAAAAGATAGTGCTTTTAATGATTTGTTACGGGAGGAATAGAGTGATGGATTTCACCCCGGGAGGTCTAATATGAGTTTAAACAAAGAAGTAGAAGTGCTACGGGACGTGCCNCTTTTTAATAAAATTGACCATACTAAATTNAAATTATTGGCCTTCACTTCCGAAAACTTAACTCATCAGGATGGGAACTTTTTATTCAGAGAAGGTGAACCAGGAGATGCAGCTTATATAATANTAAAAGGTAAGGTATCTGTGTTCATAGAAACAGATAAAGGCCCAGTGGAAGTTGCTGAGCTTAAAAGAGGGGATGTTGTTGGTGAGATATCAATCCTATGCGATGTTCCAAGAACGGCATCTGTTAAAGCTATAGAATCAGTTCAAACATTAAAAGTTACAAAAGATACTTTCATTCATCTGCTCACAGAATTTCCAGAAATAGCAATTGAAATAATGAGAGATNTAGCCTCCCGATTGAATAAAACGAATATTCAATTGCGAGCAGCGTTAACAAACTAGGAAANATCAAACTCTTCTTCTGGTTGCTTTTTTATGGGGATTCGGTAAATGAGTAGGCTAGAAAGCGCAATNCGCCGGCTGCAAGCTCAAAGAATAGCATTGGATTGGGCGGCAGAAAATATCGACGGNCAACAAGGTTTTGTCCTTGAGTTTGGTCTTGGCAATGGCCGCACTTTTGATCACATAAGGCAGTTGCTTCCCGACCGGGATATCTACGTATTTGAGAGGAAAATAGCAGCACATCCAGATTGCATCCCTGACGTGGCTTTTCAATTTATTGGTGACTTCTTCGATTGTTTGCCCAGAGCAATTGAGCAGTTGGGGAGACGAGCTATATTGGCTCATCTAGATATTGGGACTGGGGAAAAAAACAATAGTCTCACTCTTGCACGANAAATAGCACCATTTGTTGAGAAATTATTACTTCCTAAAGCAATAATTATTAGTGACCAGGAAGTACAACGATGGGTTTTAAAGAAACTGCCTTTGCCTGCAGGTATTGCCCAAGACAAGATCTACATCTACCGTTTATAAAATCTCATTAGTTTGTTANACNCTTCCTTCTTTTCTTGGNGAAAATTCTGTCAGGTTTTCCAATTCTTTGTAGTGATTGAGTGCCCAATGGACGCTCGGAAAGGCTAGCTCTATCCAAGGTATATCATCCCATGAAAAAAAACGCACCTCCTGAGACTCGGGCCCGGCATTTACCTTGTTATCAATCAATTTTGCTCTATAAATGAGGTGTACTTGGCTTAGCCTGGCTATATTATAAATACCAATTAACTCGTTCACCTCTATATTCGCTCCCGCCTCCTCCCAAGCTTCTCGTTTAGCGCCTTCTAGACTAGTTTCACCCTCCTCCATAAAACCAGCAGGCATAGTCCAAAAACCGATTCTGGGTTCGATAGCTCGTTTACAAAGTAAAAATTTATTATCCCAGGTACAGACAGCGCCAACGATGACTTTTGGGTTTATATAATTGATAAAACCACACTCATTACATGTAAGCCGCTCAATAGTGTCGTCTGGTGGGACCTTAAGATGGATTGGTCCGGCTTTTCCTTGTTCGTAGGAGTTGGAAGTCATTAGTTGCCTACGGGCTAATAATAAAATTTGAGCTTACTATGACGTTGTGGTCAACTGAGATTAAATACCACAAATTTATACTAGAATGTCTAAAGTATTGCCACGCTCCGATGCCCTAGATCTCATCTGTCTCTGAACCCGTTTAACATCAGCGTCACGGCGCTGTTCTTGAGCTTCGGCTTCTAGGTTTTCATCTAACTGCGACACATCATCCGTTGAAGAAGTTCGCACACCAACATTTCTTGATTGCTCAGGGCGACCTGGTGTGACCAGTCCTGGCAGGGACGCATTGGCAGGCGCTATGGGTGGTGTTACTTGAGCCATAAATTCTCCTCAATCGTGAGGGTAGATAGTTGAGTGTAAAAAGTCAATATAAAGGGATTTTGAAGAAATTTAGGATTTCAAAGCGGCGACGCCTGGTAATTCCTTGCCTTCAAGCCACTCGAGAAAAGCCCCTCCGGCGGTAGACACATAATTGAATTTTTCAACTGCACCGGATTGGTTTAGGGCAGCTACAGTATCTCCTCCCCCCGCGATCGAAAGCAGCTCACCTTTTTGACTCAGTTTGCCTACTAAATTTGCCATCGCATTCGTTGCGGTATTAAAAGGCGGAAATTCAAATGCGCCTAGTGGCCCATTCCAAATAATGGTTTTGCTGGCTTTTACATGACGTGCAAACATTGGGATAGAATTTGGGCCAGCATCCAAAATCATGGCGTCTCCTGGTATAGTATTTAATGCAACAGCCTCATAATCTGCGCCAACTTCCAATTTCTTTCCAACTAGGGCATCATTTTGGAGTATTATTTCGCACGAATTGTTCTTAGCTAATTTTTCGATCTCTCTTACTAAATCGGTTAAATCTCTTTCTGCCAAAGAATTACCAATAGAAAAACCTTGAGCAAAAAGAAAAGTGTTTGCCATACCCCCTCCAATGATCAGTTTATCTACGAGTTGAACTATGTTTTTCAATAAGTCTAATTTGGTTGAGATCTTTGCGCCTCCAACAATTGCGGTAAGTGGTCTATTTGGATCGTCCAAAGAATTAGACAAAGCTTTTAACTCTTCATCCATAAGAGGGCCAGCGAAGCTGGGGAGGAGTTTTGCAACTCCCGTAGTAGACGCATGAGCTCTATGAGATACTGAGAAGGCATCGTTAACAAAACAATCACCCAAAAGAGAGAGGTTTTTTGCAAAATGAGGGTCGTTTTGCTCCTCGCCGGCATGAAATCTGAGGTTTTCCAAAAGACAGATTTCACCGTTTTTCATCTCGCTTACCGCTTCTAATGCTTTTGATCCAATTAAATGTGGAATGAATTTTACTGTAAAACCTTGGAGAGCGTAGCTGAGACTTTTAAAAAGTTGCTTCATTGACATTTCTTCAATAATTCTTCCTTTGGGGCGCCCAAAATGGGAAATTATAATAACTTTTGCCCCTTGGGACGCGAGCTTTAAAATCGTGGGTATGGCTTTTGTGAGACGCGTAGCGTCTGAAATGGTTCCATTTTGAATAGGGAGGTTAAGATCAAGCCTTAATAGTACTCTGTTGTTAGAGAAGTTGTGATCATTCAGTGTCCTGTATTGGGCCATCCTTTTTTACCCTGCTGTAAATTGCTCTAAGTAATTATTTAGCGTTTTATATGACAGTTTAAACTATAAAGATGTTTAAAAACTCGGTTTCACCGTCGTACAGTTAGTGAGATTCTTCTGCCCATGACGTTAGCTCCTTCATAAAGGACACACATTGCGCCATCTGATCGATTTCTATGAATTCGTCCGGCTGATGTGCTTGTTGGATTGAGCCGGGGCCAAAAATAACCCCGGGTATTCCAGCTTGCTGGAAAAGGCCTGCCTCCGTGCCAAAAGCAACTGTTCCGGACTCATTTAATCCTGTCAAATGGCGGATAAGGTGCTCCGCAGCCGACTCGTGATCTGGGATGAGAGGGGGTGTCTCATTTCTAAGTTCGGTTGTAACACCGGCATCTTTGGACACGAGTTTCAATTTAGGCTCTATATTTTGATCGATAAAACTTTTGATTTTATTTTCTAATTCAAGCGGGTTTTCGTCTGGTAGGCCTCTGTACCCCCAGTTAAAGTGAGTATATTCGGGAATGATATTATTTGCAGTCCCACCTTCAATTACGCCCAGATCGAAAGTTGTATACGGAGGGTCGAACAAGCTATTTTCATCGGCATTCTTAATTAGTTCTTCCTGAAGACTTTCAATATAATTAACGATTCGCGCAGCGGCCATTATAGAGTTTGCGCCCCTGTGAGGTTCGCTTGAATGTCCAGGGACTCCTCTGACAGTTGTTCGGAATGACCTCCCCCCCTTGTTTCCGCCAACAATTTTCATCGATGTAGGTTCACCAACTATAACTGCACGGGGAAGCGGGAGGTTTTCAACGACATCCTTAATGAGGTGCCGAACACCAATACATCCAACTTCTTCGTCAAATGAGAAGGCAAAGTGTATTGGTATTTTAAGGTCCCGTTTCTTCATTTCGGGAGCCATGGCTAGCGCTATAGCGCAAAAACCCTTCATATCTGATGCGCCTCGTCCAAAAAGTTTTCCTGACTCCTCAGACATTTTAAAAGGGGCTTTAGTCCAATCTTGCCCGTCTATTGGTACGACATCAGTATGACCTGACAAAACAACGCCTCCGACATTCTGTGGCCCGATTGTGCACCAAAGGTTCGCCTTTGTTTTATCTTTATCGTATGTCAGCCTCGTGGGTACTCCGAGTTCTTTCATATATTTTTCTACATCTGCTATAAGATCCAAATTACTCAGTCGCGACGTTGTATCAAATGCTATAAGCCGATCCAGCCATTCGATAGAGCGTTTCAGTATAATGTCCATGTTAGAAATCCAGTCGAACAATTATGAGTCATCTAGTCCAGAAAGCGGGAGAGAACATAACCAATACCGTAAATAATTCTAGTCTCCCGAGTAACATTCCGAGTGAAAGCAGCCATTTTGCCAATTCCGGCAGATTTCCAAAATTTCCTGTCGGTCCAATGGACTCGCCAAGCCCAGGCCCAACATTACATATAGCTGTTGCAGCACCTGATATAGCAGTAATGAAGTCAAGCCCCAGAGCGGATAACCCTGCAGCCAAGACGACAAAACAAGCTATGTACAGAAAGAAAAAACCCATTACCGCATTTGAAACAGTTTCTGGTATTTCTTTTCTATTGTA
>NZVJ01000082.1 GCA_002701455.1 Rhodospirillaceae bacterium | reverse complement strand
CTTTCTTTTAATTGTCGCTCCCCCTTTTTTTGCCTGCAGTTCAGATGCAGCCAATATTTTAGGTTCTCTTTTATGGTGAGATCTGATTTTACTGCTGTTAAATGTCCAACATACGTTAAACGTCCATAATGCTGCGGTATATTCTTTTCAATATCTTCATCGTTCCAAAAAAGTTTACCGGAAGCAGGGTTGGATAAGCCAGCCATAACTCTCAAGAGCGTTGATTTTCCAGCACCATTCTTACCCTTTAAAAGTAGAATGGCGCCCGATTCGATTTTGAACGTGAGATTTGTCGCGAGTTGCTTCCCCCCTCTATTTATCTCTACGCTAATGCCACAAAATAAATTCTTCATACTAATCTTAATTGTTTTATAATTGTTTTAATTGGTATTTCATTTAGCTTGACAAAGCACTCTAGGATTAACTCGGGGCTGAGTATAATTTAATAAACCCGTAAAGATAGCGCTCCAACAAGAATTTATCATTTTGCAGCAATTTTATGCTTCTATATACAAAAAGTCGTAAACTCTTGAATAAAAAGAACAACCCTAGAAAGACCACACTTGCTTTATAATTGCAGAGTAACCTACTGTGCGTTTGGAAAATACTAGAGGAGATGAAGAATGCCGGCGAAACCAGCATCAGATGCCTTAAAGCGATTTACTGTCTTAGACCTGACACGCGTTAGGGCGGGGCCGACATGTGTCCGACAATTAGCTGACTGGGGAGCCAACGTTGTAAAAATTGAACTCCCTGAAGCTATGGAAAGTGGAAATGGGCTTGGTGGTGCTCGACACGGCCCGGACTTTCTCAACTTGCATAGAAACAAACGTGCGATGACACTTAACTTAAAGGAAGATAAAGGTGTTGGTCTCCTAAAACGATTAGTACGAAAAGCCGACGTGATTGTTGAAAATTACCGTCCGGAGGTTAAAGAACGTTTAGGGATAGACTACGAAGTTCTAAGTAAAGAGAATCCGGCACTGGTTTACGCGAGTATTTCTGGCTTCGGGCAAGATGGCCCTTATGCAAAACGGCCAGGTTTTGACCAAATTGCCCAAGGGATGGGAGGCGTAATGTCCATCACAGGATTGCCGGGACAAGGCCCTGTTCGAGCAGGCATTCCAATTGCCGATTTATGTGCGGGATTATTTGCAGCTCAAGGAATAATGATCGCACTGCTTGAGCGAGAGGTTTCAGGTAAAGGCCAGTGGATTGACACTTCCCTTCTCCAAGCGCAACTGTTCATGCTGGATTTTCAGGCCGCTCGATGGCTAGTAGACGGCGAGGTGCCCCAGCAAGCAGGCAACAACCACCCCACGAGTATTCCAACAGGAGTATTTAAAACAAAAGACGGATATATAAATCTAGGTGTCGCCGGACAGGTTATTTGGAAGAGGTTTTGCGACCTGGTGGGGCGTGAGGATTTAAGGGACCACCCCGATTATTTTGATGCAGAGGGGAGATCAAAAAACAGAGACGCACTCAATCAGGAAATTGAGTCATTCATTAAAACAGAAACATCAAGTTATTGGGTTGATTTGTTGAATAAAAATGGAGTGCCCAGTGGTCCAATTTACAGTATCGACCAAGCTTTTGAGGATCCCCAAGTTAAGCATCTGCAGATGGCTAAAAAGGTTAAGGGGCACGCCCGAGGCGATATAGACCTTGTAGGACAACCAGTTCGGCTTTCCCGAACACCGAGCGCGATGGCGATGCCGCCTCCCGATTACGGCGAGCATACAGATGAAATTCTTGAAGAACTCGGACTAAGTGAGAGTGAGATACAAGAGCTTCGCAAAGAAAATATTATTTAATTATTCAACTTAAAGGTAGAAATATGATTGTTGAAGAAATTGTAAAACGTGGCTCTGGCCCTTTGATAAGCGAAATTCACGATAAGATTGCTTGGATAGTATTCAACAATCCGGATCGTATGAATGCAATGTCTAAAGACATGTGGGACAGCTCCGCAAATTTATTAGACAAATATGCTTCGGACTCGAATGTCCGCGCGATAGTTTTGACAGGAGCAGGCGAACGGTCTTTCGTTGCTGGCGCTGATATTTCCAAATTTGAAACCGAACGAGCTTCAACCGAAGCTATGGCTTCTTATAATGAATCGGTAGCAAATTTTCACAATTCGCTGAACGCTATTACAAAACCAACGATTGCCAGAGTTAATGGTTATTGTATCGGTGGCGGGTTAGCAATAGCGATCGGTTGTGATATCAGAGTTTGTTCTGAAAAATCTACTTTTGGCGTGCCCGCAGCAAAACTAGGTATAGGATATAAAGCCAAGGGTATAATGGAATTAGAAAGGTTGGTAGGACCGGCATTTACTGCAGAAATATTCTACACTGGACGACAGTTTAGTTCAGAAGAGGCTAAAGTTATGAGACTCGTTAACCGAGTGGTTCCCGAAGATAAATTGGACGAAGCTGTTGCTGATTTATTGGGAAGAGTTGCTCAAAACGCTCCACTATCCATCCGGGCTGTTAAAGAGGCTTTGATAGAATCAGGAAAACCTGACTCTGAGAGAGATTTTTCAGCCCACCATTCCACAGTTGAACAGTGTCAAACCAGCAGTGACTACACGGAAGGTAGGACGGCATTTATGGAAAAGCGACGTCCGTTATTCACAGGAACTTAAACCCCATATACCCACAACGAAGCCTGTGGTTTTTTAGTCCGCTGACTTTTCTTTAGTAAGAGATTCTGATGTTTCATTAAGCTTTTTGATGACATCGTTACCCAACCAAAACTCCCATCCCTTGGTTCTGCTGTTTATTTGTTGTGCCTCTTTTATAACTTTGTCTTTTGCGTGGTCAATTGCTTCGGCCGCTATATGTGCCCATACTCGGTTGTCAGCTCCTTTTCCTTTGGCGAGTTGCAGTGTTACAACCAGACCATCGTTTGTTTCCCATTCTACAGACCTCAAGTTAGGGGCTGGAGTAAGTTTAGCTGGTCTAACGTCTTGCAGTGTGAGGTTCTCTGGAATGGTTCCAACATTTAGAACTCTGTATCGTGACCTTACTTCCCGCTTCTTGGACAAACCTTGTATGTCAAATCTTTCCATATCCTTATTGTAGCTTAACACGAGGGTTGGTTCGCTAGGCGAATTAAAGGTTGCTTTTAAAATTCGTTCCCGTTGAATAGATAATAATACAACGGATAACCAGTCTAAGATTTCCCCGCGAACTTCTAACTCCCCACGTACAAGCCACGTTTGTGGGTCATTCGTCTGGCGGAAATAGACAGAAGGTGTACCGCCGGAAAGGTTTTGGACTCGCTTGCCAAAGTACGCATCGACGACAATTTTCCCGTCATTATTCTCTAAGATAATCTGTGTTGCCTTAGATCCCTCTATTTTTAAATCACGAAGGCTTAGTTTTTTATGCCGGTTTGGATCTTTTGTTTTCCTCTCTAAATAAACAAGCTCGGTCAACCCTAATAATGTTTCCCTAATAGCACTGTCTCGCGCAGGATATCCACCTTTCTCGCTGATTTTCCAGTGTTTTCCGTCGGGGATAACAGTAAAGCTAGTGGTTTTAGAGCCAGTAGCACTCACAATTTTTATTCGCTTAATTGCCTCAATCTGTGATGTTAATGTTGGGAAAACCAAATCCTCTGTCACATTACGTATCGTATTCGACAATCTTTCATAGTGTATTAAAAAGGCTGCGACCGTGACAACTAGTGTCAGCAGGGCCAGCTTTATTACAAATTTTTGATTAAGCATGTTCTTTTCTCATTATCTAAAACTTGTAGGCATGTCTTTTTCGCCGCATGGTTCGTACAATTGTTAGAATGATGAGGAAAGCAGTGAGGGTCAAAGGGACCAAGGCTATGTTAAGAAACCATAGCCGCATTTCCAAACTCTCATATTCCTTGGTGAGGGAGCGTCGAACTTTCCGCAGTTCCGATCTTAATTTTAAAATATCGCGCTGCATCTTTTCCATAGTTCTTCGATCTCGTTCAGATACTATGGTGTCACTGGCTTCCGGATTTTTTCGTCGCAGCTGTTTCAGCTTTTTCTCAGTGTCTAATAAAGTTTGCCGAAGCTGGCGTTCTTTGTCTTCAAATTCTTGCGAAGCCTTTTGTTGAATGGCCCTTAGTGCTTCAAATGGACGACTTGCAGTACCGCGTCCCCGTAACTCCATTAAATTACTCCCGCCAGATAACGCCTCAATTGCGTTTAACACAAAATCACCATTATTTGCCGTTGCAACAGGAACCTTTTGCCCAGCGAAATCTCTCATAATCACCCAAAATCTATCCGCTAATATATCGGCATCGGCTACAACAATGACGTCAAGGGGACTGGAAGATTCTTTTAATATTTGGTTTGGCCAAGTAGGGGGCTTGCCTCCCGTTTTTTCGTCTCGATCTTCATTATTTTTGGGACTAGGAAACCCCTCTGGGAAACTTGTTTTGACAGAACCGGTGATCCTAGCTGCGATGGTATATTGACCGTCACCTGGTTTAAATTCCCGCAATAGTTTCTTGGGATTTCGGAAACCCTGTACTTTTTTAGCGCTAACTAAATTAGAACCAGGGGATGAAACTATCAGTGGAGATAAGCTGATCTGAGCATCTTTTAACGCACTTATATGGCCCGCGCTGGCTACAGCNACAACTTCAATGCCAGAGGTTATAGGAGACTTGCTGTCCAAGCTCGGTCCTTTAAGCTCAAGCCAGGGCAGATACTCGATCAGGCGGTTGCCAGCCTCAGGTAANACTTTTCTGGCGCTTAAGCGGTCCAAGACCACTTTAGTTTTATCGTACTGTAGACCCCATGTGTCAAAGATTTTGGTTAGTGAACTACCTTCAATTGATGACCCTAACATTTGGCCTTGCATTCCTTCAGTTTCAGCAAAAGGGTCAACAAAAATAATNGCCCTGCCNCCAGCGAGCAAATATTGGTCTATTGAAAATAATGTTTNTTCGGATGTNTTCTTCGGGTGAACAATAAGCAATACNTTAATGTCTTCGGGCACCTCTTCGAGCTCTTTGCCAAGAAACCTNGTCTCGAACAAACTTCCTATTTGGTCTCTCACTACGTAGGGAGGAACAGCCTCTTGTTGACCTGTTGCGGTAAATTTAACGGTTCCATCAGTNGGCAGAGTGCTGAGAATTCCGACNACCGTGGGNTTTGNCTTCGCNAGNGCAAAGAGCATCCTAGATATATCNTATTCTAGAAATGACTCTCTATCNACTTGAATAAACGGGATTGTTTCCACATCGTCAGTGGTGTTCGTGCCAACCAGACCGAAATACATATTATCCCCGCCGCTGACAGCCGGTATACCTCTCAGACCTGCTGCTACTGCTCTATCTTCGATATTGGAAAACGGAGCGGGGTCCAATAACTCAAGTTTTANTCGGCCGCCTGATATACTCTCGTACTCAGACAATAAATCNCGCACCCGGCTTGCGTATACACCCAAATGGGGTACCTGCTGGGCAAGCCCTGATGATACGTAAAGTTTAAATGTTATTTGCTCATCTAGTTCTCTGAGCAGCGATTTCGTGGACGGAGAAAGCGTATATAACCTGTCCTTGGTAAGATCTAAGCGTGTTGAGTGAAATGAGCCAGAAGCAAGGATGTTTGCAGCAACAAATAAAATGAACAAAAGAACTAGGCTAATTGAAGCAAAACGAACAGTGTTCTCNGCATTAGTTTTCGTATNTTGNTTNATTTTCTCCATTTAAGCAGCCTTACGCCAGTCGATTATTAAAGCATTGGCTGTGAGTGAAATTATAATAATAGATGCGAAGAAAAATAAATCGCGAAGATCAATCACACCTCGTTGAATAGATTGAAAATGAGGAAGAAATCCAAAATTTCCAACAGCTTGGACAACCTCGGANGGCGCCCAAGCGGAGAAAAAGTCTAGTACTACTGATGATCCAGCCAGAGTGAAAATAAAGCAAACAGCTGTTGTCAAAACGAAAGCGATTATTTGGTTTTTGGTGGTGGCAGAGATCATGGAGCCAATTGCTAAATAGGCTCCAGCCATTAAACTGCTTCCTAAGTATGAGGCCAGGATAACTCCATTATCAGGGCTGCCAAGAAAATTAACAGTAAGCCAAAAAGGAAACGTCAAACACAGTGCTGTAATACTAAAGGCCCAAGCCGCAAGAAACTTACCAAGTACTGCATGTCCCATGGAAATGGGTAACGTGAGGAAAAGTTCTATTGTACCTAGTTTTCGTTCTTCTGCCCAAAGACGCATCGATAATGCTGGAACTAAGAAAAGATATAACCAAGGATGGAATTCAAAAAATGGNACGAGGTCAGCTTGGTCACGCTCGAGATAACCACCCATAAAAAAAGTAAGCAGNCCCGCTAACATCAAAAATATAACAATGAATATGTAAGCCAAGGGCGTGGCNAAATAAGCNTGAAANTCTCTGGTGAAAATTAGGCCAANATTACGCATTTTTGGTGACCTTTCTGAAAACTTCATCAAGGTCGCCNGCTCCGGATTGNGATTTCAATTCTTCAGGAGATCCGTCAGCNACCACTTTTCCTGAAGCAATTATCATTGCTCGTGTNCATACAGCATCGACTTCTTCAAGGATATGAGTTGAAATTACNATACATTTCTCTGTCGCCATTGATCGTATTAAATCTCGCACAACTTGCTTTTGATTTGGGTCTAGGCCGTCTGTTGGCTCGTCTAANATAAGGACCTCTGGATCATGTATTAGGGACTGTGCAAGTCCCACCCGTCTTTTATAGCCCTTTGAGAGCGTTTCTATTGGTTGACGTGATACGTCTTCTATTCGTGTTATATTAATGGCGTTTTCTACCCTATCTTTTTTCTCGCTGCCTCGGAACCCCCGTATCGATGCTATAAATTTTAGAAAACTGTGGGGTGTCATGTCGGGGTAGGCTGGTGCGCCTTCCGGTAAATACCCAACGGCTCGTTTAACCTCTAATGGATTTTCTATAATATCGTGACCACACACACTGGCAGTGCCGGAGGTTGGAGACAGAAAGCCTACGACCATTTTCATGGTGGTTGATTTTCCCGCGCCATTAGGTCCAAGGAACCCCAGTACCTCACCTTTATTTGCAACAAAAGTTACGTTATCAACGACCGTCTTTGGTCCAAACCGTTTAGTTAATTTATCGATTTTTAGTNTTTCTGTCATATTTTGTTCAGCAATCAAGTCCCGCCATGAAAGGTGAAAAGTTTTTTTATAAATGTTACTAGGTACTATATACCGCCTCGGAGTTCAATATTTCGATGCGCTTAAAATAGTGGTAAATGTAAATAGTTTCATTGTTTAAAGAGCAGAATTTTTAATCATTATNATNTTTTNAGGAATGTAATCGACTATGCAAACGTCTCTTCCCCTTTCTGGAATACGTGTTTTTGACCTTACGAGAATTCTTGCTGGTCCTACGTGCACACANCTTCTTGGCGATTTAGGTGCTGACATTATCAAGGTNGAAAAGCCATNNGNTGGGGACGATACTAGNACTTGGGGGCCGCCATATGTGAAAGATAGTCTGGGGAATGATACTACCGAGTCTGCATATTACCTTTCGGCTAATAGAAACAAACGATCTGTAACAATCGACCTAAGCCAGCCTGCAGGAATAGAATTAGCGAAACAATTCATAAAAAAATCAGACGTNCTCATAGAAAATTTCAAGGTAGGCGGCCTAGCAAAACTGGGGCTGGGTTACGAAGATCTTAAGGAACAGTTTCCTGGATTAGTATATTGTTCGGTTACCGGCTTTGGACAGACTGGTCCCTACGCGCCTCTAGCTGGGTATGATTTTCTAGCCCAGGGTTTAGGTGGAATTATGAGTATTACCGGTGCTCCTGAAGGGGAACCAGTGAAGGTCGGTGTTGGAATAGCGGATGTAATGACTGGTATGTACGCGTCTACAGCTATTTTGGCAGCACTGCGGCATAGAGATACTACTGGTGAGGGTCAGCATATAGACACATGTCTCTTGGACACACAAATCTCCTGGCTAATAAATGAGGGCACAAACTATCTAGTTTCCGGCGAAATTCCAAAAAGGTTAGGAAATGAGCATCCAAATATCGTACCTTACAAGGTTTTCCCCACATTAGATGGTTACGTTATTTTAGCTATTGGCAACGACAGACAGTTTCAAGATTGGTGCACAGCGGCTGGAGCAGATCAAATAAAACATGATCAGCGTTTTAAGACTAATCCACTTAGAATAAAAAATAGGCAGTTACTTTATGAGGAAATGCCAGTTTTTATGAAAAGGAAGACCACCGAGGAATGGCTAACGGAGATGGCGGAGTTGAAAGTACCTTGCAGTCCAGTCAATGATATCAAGCAAGTTTTTGACGACCCGCACGTTAAGCATAGAGAGATGAAAATAGAGATGGATCACGAACTTTCAGGTACAGGCAAAATACCTTTAATCGGTAATCCCTTGAAAATGTCGGCCACGCCGCCCCAATATAGGCTCCCGCCACCGACACTGGGTCAGCACACAGACGAAGTCCTCAAAGAGATACTTGAACTTGATGCTCAAGAAATTGAGGAACTTAGAGAGCAGGGTGCTATTTGATACGAAATCGCTTGACCAATGGCTTTTTGGGGAAAGAACTTTTTGAGGACACGAGCGTGGAATTTTCCTTTGAGCTTACCTTGTGAGTAAATAAAATTNCCNTCTAAGGNAGCTTTTTATGTCAAATCNTGAAAAACNGCTCAGGCGTGGTTGGACAACAGGCGCATGNGCCGCTGCGGCAGCAAAGTCTGCTTATCATGCTCTCATTANTGGTGACTTTTTAGACCCGGTTGAAATNACTCTTCCNAGNGGNCAGAAGGTTTCGTTCGTGCTAGCTTTCGAGGATAATNCCCCGCCAANCGTTACGGCNGGTATTATAAAGGACGCTGGAGATGATCCCGACNTTACACATGGCGCGATGATTAAGGCGACAGTAACTTTTACTAAAGAGAAAACAGGTACNGTTTTTAAGGCAGGTGAGGGAGTTGGCCGGATAACCAAACCAGGTTTACCTCTTCGTGTCGGCCAGGCAGCTATTAACCCAGTCCCCCGTGAAATGATTGCGTCGTCTATTAATGAGATAGCTTCCAGTTTTAATTCAGATAGGAATGTTCAAGTTGAAATATCTGTACCTGGCGGCGAGGCGCTGGCGCTAAAGACCTGGAATCCACAGCTTGGGATTGTAGGTGGCATATCCATCCTGGGCACTACGGGAGTAGTAATACCATTTTCATGCTCGGCGTGGATACATTCGATCCATAGAGGTATCGATGTTGCAAGAGCNACGAAGACGATCCATGTTGGAGCCTCCACGGGATCTACTTCTGGAAAAGCAGTTCGGGCAAAATATAATCTACCCGAAACATCCATGATAGATATGGGTGATTTTGCTGGTGGAATGCTTAAGTACTTACGGGGCCACCCAATTCCAAGAATAACAATTGGAGGTGGTGTCGGGAAGCTCTCAAAACTTGCTCAGGGGCACTTAGATCTTCACTCAGGAAGAAGCCAATTAGATTTAGAATGGTTGGCTGAGCAAGCTTTAACGTTGGGCGCGTCTAACAGNACNACCCNANTAATAAGAAAAGCTAATTCTGCCTTGGAAGTGTTCGAAATATCTGAGAAACAAAACCTTCCGTTAGCCAATTTAATCGCAAGCAAGGCTCGTGCTGTCGCTTTAAATGTCNTATCAGGCGCGCCTACTGAAGTTGAAATANTTGTATTTAATAGGCAGGGAAAGTTACTAGGTGTNGCGCATGGATGGTAGAAATATTTTGATACTGGGTGGAACGGGTGATGCCATATTTATAGCCGAGCANCTATCAGNAGCGCCTAACTTAAATATAATAACCAGCTTAGCNGGNGCAACGCGNAACCCTCGTNTNCCCANTGGANAANCGCGNNTNGGAGGATTTGGGGGAAAGGAAGGNTTNNTAGNTTTCTTGNNAAAACAAGAAATTAGTTTGATTATTGATGCAACACATCCATTTTCGAGCCAAATAAAGGACAACGCTATCTTTGCGGCAAAGAAGCTGTGCTTGCCACTATTGCATTTGATCCGTGATGAGTGGCAGGTAGAGTTAGGTGATCAGTGGTACGTGGTTGATAACCTGCAAGACGCGTCTGAGAAGTTACAGAAATTAAGCAAGACGCGGAAAAAAAATGCCTTTCTTACTATTGGCCGCAAAGACTTAGCTTATTTTTCCAACATTAAAAACTGTAATTTTCTAATTAGGAGCATAGAAAAACCAAATATTTTACAAAGTTTTTGTAGTGTAAAGTGGATCAAAGGTAGAGGGCCCTTCAGCTCTGCAAATGAACTTAAACTTCTCACACAAGAACAAGTAGATATTATTGTAACTAAGAATAGTGG
>NZVJ01000081.1 GCA_002701455.1 Rhodospirillaceae bacterium | reverse complement strand
AGCCACTTCCGTGCAAGCCGCCTCTGCCTGAGCAAATGCTTCAGCGGGGGGAACGCCATCTGCAACTGCTTGCTGAAAAGTGGCGCTCATTACATCGGTAAATGCTGTTGGAGCGACTTCTGGCGCGGCTCCTGCGGCTCCTNCATCTTCTACACTCATATCTNTCCTCCNTTTTTTACCTGATTGNNAATTTGGTAAAACGTCCGATAAAAAACCNATCGNNNATTAATAATNAAAGTAAACGTGNTGATNNAAAGTGAGTCAAGTGCGAAAACTCACANGGATCTGGCGACGGGCCACGATAAGCACATNTTTGNCAGGTCGATATCTCCTATTTGTTCTATAGAACTCCTTTTAGTTATTTTCAGCCAGCGCAAGGGTGTAATCTCTCATCACTGAACCCAGCAGTAAACTTTAGAAACAGATAGCTGCGTTCGTAAGGCTTCCCCGTATTTAAAAAACTGGTTTCCATTGATACTATTTTTAAACTTTATTCCACTGTCCAAGGGTTTCGGAACAGCGCCCCTTTGAAGCATCTCGTCTAAGCCCAAAGGAGCAGCAGTAAAAATTCTTCCACGGCGGCGTGCTTCCACAACTGACACGCCAATAATTTCACCATCTTCATTTANAACAGGACCACCGCTTATACCGCCGAGTGAGCCGGACAGGTTTGGAACTCGGCGAACTTCCGCCCAAGCTAATACCGGTTCTTTGTGCCTGGTTCTTCTGCCAGGNTTTATGTTTGCCCTGCCAAGCAAGGAAGAGTGCACAGACGCTGGTTTTCCCTGCGGATAGCCAAAATGAAACCCATCCTGTCCCAAATTAAGATTTTCATTATCGAACAGGAAATTTGGCGCAGCAATCCTACTGCTGAAAATTGCGAGGTCATGAAATGGATTTATTATGGGCTTATCACCCGGTGAAATCTTTTTTTGACCGGACTTGATGCCAAATTTTCTGCAGCCCTCTATTACATGTCTTGCCGTCATCCAGATCCCTTTGCCTATCGAGAAAGCGGTTCCCGTACTGTTTCCTTTCGCCGACGGCATTAAATTTAATGTCGGATCCCTGCTCGAGATTTCGGGCAGGGTTTGTTTTGGACCAATGTTTTTTGGACGCCGTTGCTCGAGAGTGCCGCTTATTGCAGGTCGGCGCGGTTCCCAGTTTTCGGGCGACGGCTTGTGCCTCCCTGAGCCATCCGTGTCTTGAAATACAAAGGACAAAATGAATATGAGAAAGNATCCAACCAAACCTAATCTGTCTGGACGCAGCATTATTTTACCTCGAAATCNATTAATTCGTCTTTTATGGCAGAGCTTGCCAATTCTGTTGATATTTGCGCCCGAAAATTATGATTTCTGATAATTTCCTCCAACCATTTATCAAAACTCTTACCTCTACGGTTTTTTTTGTAAAAGTATGTTAATGCTGTTTTTTGATCGGCAGAAGAGACTTTTCGGTTTAAGGCATTTACTTCTTTCAAAGCAACAGGACTTCCATCAAAATTGGCGTACCCTCGACGTCCCAAATAACAGCCAATATTGTGAACCATACGATTACTGCCTAATTCAATTCGCAGAGAAGAGGACTCGGCGTAATCATAACTTTTACCAACAGCTTCAGTTTCGTGCATACGCTGCAATTGGTGAGGCAACAACCACGTCACGGATACATCAACCACAGTACCAACAGCCCCGCCTAACACTGCAGGAATGGACCCATAGGAGGNTACATGAGCGGAATAAAAAACGTCATAATCCCACAATCTTGCTTTGGTGACAGGTATGGTCTCGCTATCACCAAATTTCCTTAGCAATTGTTCGGGCGATCTATTGGAACCCACCGCTAAGACTGCTTTTCGGTTAACAAGAACGCTGTCATCTCGAAGCTGGGTTGTGCCCCCGGCAACAAAGAGGAAGTCTTTCTCTTCTGGGGTGTATGGGTAATTTAAAGCTCTTTCCAACATCTACAATCACTTTAACGGCTAACCAATTTTTAAATCAACACTCCGCATGGCAAAATCTTTAATTGAGACATTGAGTCCTTAAATATAGTATTTCTGCACAAGAAATTAACAAAAGGTATTTAGTTCCAAAATTTATGAGCAGAGGATAAAATGGAAAATGACCTACCCTCAATNGGCCACTACAACGCTGCAGATGATNTGATTTCNCGCAACATTAAGGCGGGNCGCGGNAACAAAGCNGCTTTTCGAGACAGGAGTGGGGACCATAGCTTCCTCGACATNGAGAANAAGACAAACCAATTTGCAAATCTCTTAAAANCTANGAATATAAGACAAGAATCTCGGCTAATCCTNGTTATGTCAGACTCTGCAGAGTTTGTAATATGTTTTTTGGGAGCAATTAAAGCCGGGGTTATCCCAGTTCCGCTTAATACGCGGCTGTCATCTCAGGATTACGCGTATATTTTCTCAGATAGTCGCGCAGAAGCCTGTGTAATATCAGAACATCTAATCGATATTGTACTAAAAGACATGCCCAAACCAGATAATATACTTATAGATGGAAACAGTGGCTCATATCCAAGCCTCTCCTCACTCTTAGAAGCGGCAGATGAAACCAGCATAACCGCCCTCACGAAATCAGACGATACATGTTTTTGGCTTTACACATCGGGTACAACAGGATCACCGAAGGGAGTGGTTCACCTTCATTCCCATCTCGCACACACTGCTGACCTCTATGCTATACCTATTTTGAACATCAGCGAAAACGATGTTGTGTTTTCTGCNGCAAAACTATTTTTTGCCTATGGGTTAGGAAATTCACTTACGTTTCCAATGTCGGTAGGGGCAACTTCCATTTTACTGGAAGGACCGCCAGAACCCACAAAAATTAACGAGATTTTTTTAGAAGAAAAGCCAACACTTTTCTTTGGTGTTCCCACGCTATTTGCGATGCTACTAGCCAGTGACAAACTGCCCACAAAAGATAAACACAATGTCCGGCTTTGCATATCTGCGGGAGAGCCGCTTCCTTCAGATCTATTAGAGAGATGGCAAAGCGAATTTGGGATTGATATTTTGGATGGNCTGGGAACTACAGAAATGCTGCATATTTTTGTCTCGAATCGCCAAGATGAAATCACACCGGGCTCAACAGGCAGGGTGGTTCCNGGTTATCAAATACGTTTAATAAATGATGACGGTGATATTTGCGCCCCCGGTGAAATGGGTATTTTAGAAGTAAGCGGTCCAAGCTCAGCCCTAATGTATTGGGGACAACGTCAAAAAACTAAAGATACTTTCCGTGGATCTTGGACCAGAACCGGTGATAATTATTCTATCTCGAAGGATGGCGTAATGACATACGGGGGGCGAAATGACGACATGCTCAAAGTTGGAGGTATTTACGTCTCGCCTTTTGAAGTGGAAGCCGCATTAATTAGACATGAGGCGGTTTTAGAGGCTGCCGTGGTAGGAGAAAAAGATAAGGATGGTCTCCTCAAACCGAAGGCGTTTGTTGTTTTAAACAAAAGCTTTTCTAGTACTAATGAAATGGCGTCTGAGTTAATAGATTTTGTTAAATCCAATCTAGCCGAATATAAATATCCCCGTTGGATTGAATTCCTGGAGGAACTTCCGAAAACGGCCACAGGTAAAATTCAGCGATTTAAACTTCGAAAAGCTGGCTAAAGAGGCCACGTTGTCTAATCAATACCTTATAAAAAAAGTAGAAGTTCTTGGTGGCTTTTTAGAATATGTCTACATCCCGGGGGAGAAAGACCTCCCAACAATCATTATGCTGCACGAAGGATTAGGATCAATATCCACTTGGAAGGAATTTCCACGAAAACTTTCAGAAACCACACGCTACCCTATCTTACTATATTCACGGCATGGTTATGGCTCCTCAGATTTCATAAAACCAAGGTTTGGTAATTCCTACATGCACAACGAGGCTTTAGAGGTATTGCCTGCATTAATCGATCAACTAAATATTGGTTCCGTAATTTTATATGGGCACAGTGACGGAGCTTCGATTGCAACCATATTCGCAGGCGCAAAGCCAACAAATCCTGTAGAAAGGATTATTTTAGAAGCCCCACACGTTTTTGTTGAAGACATATCAATAGAAGGTATTAAAGCAGCCAAGGCAGCTTTTGAAAATGGAAAGCTGAGGCACAGCCTCGAAAAGCATCACGAGGATCCAGACCGCACATTTAAATATTGGAGTGAAGCCTGGCTGGATCCGAATTTTTTCACTTGGNATATTCAAAATTATGCGAAGAATATTTCNGCTCCCGTNCTTTTGATACAGGGCGAGAATGATGTCTATGGCAGCCTCAAACAACTAGATGCAATTGAAAGAGATGTAAAAGGCAAATGTTCAAGAACTGTTCTTCAGGATACAGGTCATAGCCCTCACAAGGAACAGCCCGAGCGCGTGTTACTCGCTTTGAAAAATTTTATTATAGACCGTTGATTCTTGATGTTTCTTTGAGCATTCTAGCACCAAAACTCGATTGATTTATCTGAGATAGGAAAATTTTATGCAACCATTAACTGGGGTCCGCGTTTTAGCGGTGGAACAATACGGCGCTGGTCCTTTTGGTACGATGTACCTCGCTAATCAAGGCGCCGAAGTCATAAAAATAGAAAACCCCAAAGACGGTGGCGACATGTCTCGGGCAGTCGGCCCTCATTTTTTAGGCCCGCAAGATAGTGAATTTTTTCATAGCTTCAATGCAAATAAACACAGTATGACAATCGATCTTCAGAAAAATGAGGGACAAGAAGTTTTTCGCGAACTGGTAAAGACCGCAGATGCAGTATCCAATAATCTTCGAGGGGATGTTCCTGNAAAATTAGGCTTAGATTACNACTCTCTTAAGTCNGTTAATCCAAAGATTGTTTGCGCTCACCTTACAGCATATGGAAGGACCGGCTCCCGAAGTAATTGGCCNGGCTTTGATTATCTTATGCAAGCTGAAGCTGGATGGTTTTCAGTAACTGGAGAACCAGGCACACCTCCTGCGCGTTTTGGTTTGTCAGTCGTTGATATGATGACTGGGCTTGCAATGGCGTTTGGGTTGGTTTCGGCGATCGTAGCAGCTCGCTCCAGCGGAACTGGCCGAGACATGGACGTATCGCTATTTGACCTTGCACTTCATAATACGAGCTATCTTTCAACCTGGTATCTGAATGAAGGAATAGTTACGGAGCGACTGACTAGATCTGCACACCCTTCCCTAACACCCTGCCAACTTTACAAAACAGCGAATGGCTGGATATTCATAATGTGCAACAAGGAAAAGTTTTGGCCAATTCTATGTCAAAAACTGAAATGTGAAGACTGGTCGGCCGATACCAGGTTCAAGTTATTTAAAGACCGTCTCAAACATCGGGATCTTCTTCAAGAAATGCTCGATGACCAACTATCGAAAAAATCGACAGAAGATTGGTTGGATATTTTTGCTGGGAGTGTTCCAGCCTCACCGATCAATGACATTGGAGAAGCAATGAGAAATCCATTTGTTAAGGAGCGGAACGCTATTCANGAATTCCCCAACCCAGCAAAACCCAATGAATTTTTCAAAATGGTCGCGCATCCCATACGNTCTGAAGGAGACGCGCCTCTACAGAATCCCGCTCCAAGACTTGGCGCAGATACAGAGCGTTTGCTGGACGAACTTGGCCTGAGCAGATCTCGAGTANAAGAGCTTCGAGATCTTGGGATAATTTGAAATACCTTTGAATTATCAATCTGCTGGCAATGAACGTCTGCGGTTCGATTGAATTGAAGTCATTATAGCAGTCAAAATAGCAGCCATTAATAGCATCCCTGCGGAAACATATAGAGCTGTTTGCAATCCGCCAACTTGATAGGTTACCCCAGATAAAAATGTACCCAAAAGCCGGCCCACTGCATTGGCGCTGTAATAAAATCCCACAGAAAGAGCTACCTTGTCGACTGAACTAAAACCCAAAATAAGGTATGAATGGATCGATGAGTTAACAGCAAAGCAAAATCCAAAAACTGCTAAACCAAATATTATAATCTTAGTTGCATCAAAACTGTAGTTTAACGACACTGCCAAGGCAGCTGTAACNAGGCAGAGCAAAATAATCCAAAATCTAGCCGCTTTAATTTCATTTGATAACCCGTCCTTGGAACTTTTGACAAATGTTGGCNCAAAACTCTGCAACACACCGTATCCGATTATCCAAACNGCTAAAAAACTTCCAACTTCGGTGAACCCCCAATTCAGTTCGTCATAGAGAAATATAGGCAGGGCAACCACAAACCACACATCTCTAGCGCCAAAAAGAAAAACTCTGGCCGCGGACAGCATATTTATTGACCAGCTATTGGAGAATATATCGGAAACTTTNGTCTTCCCNCCCAGTTTACCAATTGAGTTATTAAAAAATAAAACACAGCCGAATAAAACAAAGCCTAAAGCGCCGGCCATTATCCAGAGGGAATAGACAAATCCAAAACTGGCCAATAGGAGGCCTCCCAGGAAAAAACCAACGCCTTTGAGTGCATTTTTAGAACCCGTTAGAATGGAAACAAGCTTAAAAAGCTTAGAGTGATTGTTTTTGCTGACAATTAATTTTACGGCACTTTTTGAGCTCATTTTGCAAAGATCCTTAGCAACCCCAGAAAGCCCCTGCACCACCAGAACGTAACTAATAGAAATGACTTCGGACCAATTATTGTCTAATACAGACAATCCCATCAGGGCGGTAATTTGTAATACCAAACCCAAAAACAGAGTTATTTTAAGTCCAAAGCGTGCTCCAACCCATCCCCCAACTAAGTTGGTGATTATTCCCATTAACTCGTACAGCAAGAACAGAAATGCCAACTGTAAGGAGGAATAGCCAAGTGTGTGGAAGTAAAGCAGTACGAGCATCCGAAGGGCTCCATCTGTAAGCGTGAACCCCCAGTATGAAGCTGTTACGACCATATAACTCCGTATATCTGTCAATTAAGGTCCCCAGGAAAGATCAATCTAGGTCTTTNNCAACTTTTTNCACAAGCTCTATCAAGCGATTGGCATAGCTCATTTCATTATCGTACCACGCTAGAACCTTAACCTGCGTACGATTAACAACCATTGTAGAAAGACCATCGATGATGCAAGAACGTGGATCCCCTGCGTAATCTGTTGATACCAGCGGCATGGTCTCAAAACCTAAAATTCCCTTTAACTCCCCTTCGCTCGCTTCAGCGAAATAACTATTAACTTGATGGCACTCTATTGGCCTCTCAAGCTCGAGAACAGCGTCCGTTAATGAAGCATTTAAAAGCGGCACGCGCACTGCAACTCCATTTAACTTGCCCTCTAATTCCGGAAAGATCAAACCAATCGCCGATGCAGAACCAGTCGATGTAGGAATCAGATTCAGTAACGAAGACCTCGCTCGGCGCAAATCTTTATGTGGTTTGTCTACCACGGTTTGCGTGTTTGTTACATCGTGAATAGTTGTTATTTGTCCATGCCGCACGCCAACTTTCGAATGTAAAACTTTTATCAATGGTGCCAGACAATTTGTTGTACAAGAGGCAGCCGTTACCAAATGATGTTTAGCGGGATCATAAAGGTGGTCATTCACTCCCATAACTATATTTAACGCNCCACTGTCCTTGACGGGACAAGCCACCACGACTTTTTTTACACCTAGATCAAAGTAGGACTGCAGGTCTTTTAGTGTCTTAAATTGCCCCGTTGCATCAATCACAAGATCAATTTCCGAATTGCCCCAGTCAAGCTCGGATGGCATTGACTTGCTGCTGTATCGTATTTTGATATTTTCCACCTGAATTTCAGATTCTTTTGACAATACGTCGCAATGCCAGCGACCATGAATGCTATCAAATTTCAAAAGATGGGCNCTCATTTGCGCGTCACCGTTGAGTTCATTAACATGGGTTATTTCATATTGTTTCTTATTTTTTGAGCTAGAACGGGTTTGATAACCAGCAAAGGCACACCGCAGCGCTAGACGGCCAATTCTTCCAAATCCATTTATACCAACTCGAACCAAGAGCCTTTACCTCCTATTAGTAGAAAATCATTAATATATGGATCAATGATTACGGTTTTATTACCAAAACACCCTATTTTGAGAATTTATTCTTCAAAAAAATAGACTTGGCACCCAGTAGACCCCTCGCTGACGAAAATATAAATCCCGGGTTCTAATTCGATCCCAGCCTGCCGGGAAATATCAGTGAGCGTCGCAGCTGGATAAAGCCTACCGCCAAATTCGGCTACACCGCCACCGAAACGCCGCAGCTTCCCGTCGCGNCATGCTTTACTCGCTGCGCGATCAAGTGATGCTGCTTTAAAAAGGGGTTGCGGATTGCTTGCTATCATTCCTCTTTTGGGCGCTTCTATTACCCTGGTTCTATACTTTCTGCCCTGACCTCCAAACATTCCTGGCTGGCCCTTGTTAGGGCCTCGTTTATAATGTTTATCATTAGTAGATCGTAAATCAGCTGCCTCAACAGTAGTAGTAATAAAATCGGTCTTCAAAATAATGCTGGCTGAAAAAATTAGAACCATAAAAATAGATAATCTAAAACTCATAAAAATATTCAAGGACGTTGTAGTTTTTNGAAGAGAATACATCGATTAATTCTTCTCATTTCTCCGGATTGCATCCATGAGATCTTGCAACGTTATGGGCTGTATTCCAACTCTTTCACAAATAGCGCCGCCACCGTAGTTCGCTATGACCATTGCATCCTCAGGGGAAATTCCCGCCACCAATGCTGAAGTCATCACACTTATCACGGTGTCGCCAGCGCCCGCTGGATCGTTTACTATCCGAACAAAGGCTGGCCGCGTTACAGAGCGCTCATCTTCGCCCATAAGGAAAATACCATCCTTGCCCATAGTCACCATGACGTATTGGGATTTTAATTTCTTTCTGAGAATACTTGCCGCTTCTTTGACTTGTTCAACGTTAGAGATCTTGATTGATGTAGCTTCCGATAATTCTTTAATGTTGGGCTTAAATAAGGTAACNCCCTTATATNCAAAAAAATTATCAAACTTTGGATCGACTAAAATTTTCAAATCAAATTTTTTTGCTATTTTTAAAATTTCCTTGATAAATGACGCCGTCAATAAGCCTTTATTGTAGTCTTCTACGACTATTGCAGAAAGGTCGTGCGCGCGGTTGTTTAATCCCGTTACCAATTTCTCGACAGCTTCTTTTTTGATCTCCCGGCAACTCTCAAAATCTGCCCTGGCGATTTGACGGTCCTGAGCAAAAGTTCGCATTTTTACCGTTGTTGGACGACNGCTTTCCTGGAAAATAAAATGCTCTCCTGGAATATTATCTTCAATCAAATTACNAAGAATTCCCCCATCCTGATCATCCCCCACCACACTAAAAAGGGTTGGTATATTCCCAAGAGCTCTTAGATTGTTTGCAACATTAGCTGCGCCTCCAAGCTGTTCCACTTTTGACTTTACATCAACAATGGGTATAGGCGCCTCAGCCGAAAATCTTTCCGTTACACCAAAAAGAGACCGGTCAAGCATGATATCACCGATAACAGCTACTTTCCCTCCGCCCAATCGGTCTATTAAATCTAGATAATAGTTCTTAGAGGACATACTTTATCAATACCTTATAGCTACTTAGAAGATAAAATCTAAATTAAGTTAGTTCAGTAAATGTTCCCCCGCCATCAGCGTTAAAATCGTTTTGAACTTATAGTGTTTTTTACTGAGATGCCAATATAGCTTCAACAAAAGACAACAGATCACCCCCATCAAATAGAAAACCCCTAATGTTAGCGGCTTCAGCTGCTTTAATGTCAGATTTTCTATCCCCAATCAAAAAGGATCTAGTATTATCAACCGGCCAATGCTCCATAATGTCTAAAATCATTCCCGGAGAAGGCTTGCGCCAATCCTTAAAATCACTGTAATTTCCATTATCAAATTCAGGGTGGTAAGGACTATATCGAAAATCATCAATAGGAAAACTTCCAGCTTGCAATAAATCCTTGTTCATCCAAGCATGCAAACGTTCGACATCNTCTTCCGTATATAAACCTCGAGCAATGCCGGATTGGTTAGTTACAACAAAAACTAGATAACCTTGATTTTTAAGGAATGCGACAGCCGCCTTAGCTCCAGAAATCCACTCGATTTGGCTTGGTTTGTGAGCAAAACCGGTATCCTTATTTAGNACACCGTCTCTGTCTAAAAATGCCGAAGGACGTTTTGATACTTTTTTCATCGATGGAATATTATCTTGATCTTGGTTACTTTTGTAGNTCAATCACAATATTACCAAACTTATCCAACTTCGCGCTAGCACCCGGCGGTATAAGACAGGTTGCATCATATTCTTCAACAATGGCAGGGCCAGGAACTGATTTCTCGAGTGAACTCCTCGTTATGATCGAGGTATCAAGCCAACCATGTCCTTCTCCAAAGTAAGCCAATCGAGAAACAGACTTTAAAGAATCTAGTTTTTCCGTTTTTAGNCTCCTGGGAACACGGCTCGTTTCTGGAATACCACGCCCTATAACGGCTATGTTNACCAGTTCTACCGGTTCCTCGGGCCCAGCCCGGTGACCGTAAACGATTTCGTGCTCCTGCCCAAACCGCTCCGCCAACTCAAGAAGTTTATCATTATCAAGTTTTCCCTGGGGAGCTGGCACGGATAATTCATAAATTTGTCCCTTATAATGAAGGCTCGCAGAGCGCTCTATATCTGCCTGCGATCCTGCNAAACCCTCATTCTTTAACTCCTCCAAAGCTTCTTTTGCTANACCGTNCCAAGCTCGGTTAAGAACTGCGGGGTCGGCGTCTGATAACAATGTCCGAAATGTACGCGAGTAATGATGTTCCACGTCTGCATACAAAAGTCCAAAGGAAGAGAATAATCCCGGAGAAGGCGGTATTACAACTCGACTTATGCCAATGGACTGGGCCATCCCTGCAGCAAATAAAGGCCCGTTTCCGCCAAAAGCAAATAGAGAGTAGCTTCTCGGATCACGCCCCCTTTCGGTGGAAACGGCTTTTATAGCCCTAATCATATTTGACGCTGATATTAGGTGTGCGCCGTANGCCGCCGCNTCTAGGGATAGACCCAAAGGGTCTGCAATTTTTTCTTTGAAAACCTGAGATGCCTTTTCCTTATTAAGCTTAACCGCCCCTCCAACGAGGTGGTCGGGGTTAATATAACCCAAAATAACATTTGCATCAGTTATTGTCGGCTGTTTCCCNCCGGCATCGTAACATACCGGACCAGGAGACGCTCCCGCACTTTCTGGACCAGCCTTNAGGGAGCCNCCAGCATCAATTGAAAGTATGGAGCCGCCGCCAGCGCCAACCTCAGCCAAATCAATTGCTGGCACCTTCAANGCATACCCGGCTCCCGTCATNAGGCGTGAGCCGTGCATAATCCCTCCTCCAACTTGCATATCGAGCGCTCGTGTTACCTCGCCTCGAGTTATCATTGAAGTTTTAGCCGTAGTTCCCCCCATATCGAAGGTGATGACGTTCTCAATCCCTGAGGCGTTAGCTATTGACTGACTGCCTATAACTCCCCCAGCTGGACCTGATTCTATTATATGCATAGGCAATCGCGATGCAGCCTCAGATGTTGTCAAACCGCCATTAGATTGCATCAAGTAAATCGGGACTGATATACCGCCTTTATCCAGTCCCTTTCTAAGTGCACTTAAATATGTAGCNACAACCGGTAAAACATACGCATTGATTACAGTAGTAGAAGTTCTTTCGTATTCTTTCATTTCAGGCAGAACATCCGAGCTGATGCACAAAGGCAAGTCAGNCNCCTTTTGGGAGACGACTTCGGCGATAAGCTGTTCATGCTCAGGATTAGCGTACGAATTTATAAGACAAACCGCGATCGCCTCCACATTTTGTTCTAAAAGGCAATCGACAACCTTTTCAATATCAGACCGTTTGGGNNCGCGTTCTACAACACCNTTACTGCTTATTCTTTCGTCGACTACCTGTCTNAGATAACGTTCAACTAGGGCAGGTGGTTTTTCCCATGTAAGATCGTAGAGAACCGGCATCCTTAATGTGCGAATTTCTAAAATGTCCCTAAAACCCGCGGACGTTATCAATCCAACTTTTGCACCTTTAAGCTCGAGAATGGCATTTGAAGCAACCGTGGTACCATGTCTTAATTCGTCAATATCCTCAGGTTTCAGGCCCGCCTCACCAAATACCTCACTCATTCCTTCAACTATCGCCCGCGCATAGTCATCTACACTAGAAGGAACTTTTTTTGTAAAAAGTTGACCNTCCGCATTTAAAAACACTATGTCGGTGAAAGTCCCGCCTATATCAACGCCAACTCGAAAATTTTTCATTGGGCGGCTCCTTCGATAGCCTTACGCGGCCAATTTTCCCAAAGAACTTTTNCACCTTTGCCAATTCTTGATTTATTTATTCTACTTCGTAATTCCTTGGTCTGTTCCTCATTAACCGTCCAATTATGAACGTTTACAACAACCCCATAATCTTCCTTAGCTGATTTTTCGCTGACAAATTCATTTCTTACATCCCTTAAGACGTCCAGAGGATCGCGTTCCAATGGATCTCCCCATCCTCCGCCGCCAGCCAGCTCATGTCTTAGAACTTCACCTTTGACCATATTCATTGTCAGCTTGGATTCAAGGTGCCTGTTNTCAGTGTTTGGNTTCATCGAATTTTTTGACGGCGAGCCGGGGTTTCCACCATATAGACCGTACGGTCTGAATACATTTCGATCNGCCCTAACCTGAAGTATAGCTTCATCTTCAAGTAGTTTGTAGTCTCGTCTATACGGGACACCACCGCGGAATTTACCGGCTCCGGCACGATCAGTAATAAATTCGTATGCTAGTATTTCAATTGGATTTTCCGCCTCACAAACCTCAATGGATTGTGANGCCATGTTTGCAAAAAGGTTAGAGTTACCTGACAATCCATCTGCCCATGGACGCCCTCCCCAGGTTCCGCAGGCAAAGTCTACATAGATAAAAGGATTTCTNTCGGGATCATAACCTCCTATAGANATNCCTGTGTTTCCTCCATCTGATGCAGCCATNACTTTGTCTGGGAGCATCATAGCTAATGCTCCCAAGACACAGTCAACCATCCTAAAACCGGTTAATCCTCTAGCAGCGCAAGCCGCTGGCAGCACACCGTTTGCAATTGTCCCCTTCGGAGCACTTACTTTTATGCATCGAAAAAAGCCTTCGTTGGCTGGTACATCGTTGGGAAGTATGCATTTTACTCCGCAGTACGTCGCCGCTTTAGTGAACGACAACGTATTATTTATAGCTCCTTTAACCTGTTCATCGGTTCCAGACCAATCTGCTTCTAGGCTATCACCCTGCTTTTTGAACTTGACAAATAATCTTATTGGTTTGCCAATGTCTACGCCGTCATCATCTATCCAGTCTTCGAAGCTCCATTCGCCATCAGGTAGTTCGGATAAAGCCGCGCGGGTTACGCGCTCCGTATATTCAACAAAATCGTTCATGAAATTAGTCATAGTATCTACGCCGTGTTCTTGGACGAGCTCGAGAAACTGTCTCTCCGCAATGTTACATGCGGCTAATTGAGCTCTTATGTCGCCAAACACTTTGATAGGGACACGCACGTTTGCCTCGATCATTCGCCAAAGCGTATCGTTTCGCGTNCCTTGCTCAAACATGTACATTGGAGGTATGCGAAGACCCTCTTGATAAATTTCTGTGGAATCAGAGGCGTTGGANCCAGCAACTCGACCACCCACATCCGTGTGGTGACAAATTGTGGCAGCAAAAGCTATTCGTTTTCCCNCATGAAAAATTGGTTTAAAAATAAAAATATCCGGGAGATGCATCCCNCCCTGAAANGGGTCATTTAGACAAAATATATCCTCCGGTTTCATCACAGCGCCATATCGCTCTACTACTGAAGCCATAGCCGTTGGGATCGATCCAAGATGTCCCGGAAGCGTCAATCCTTGAGCAACCAGGTTCCCATCAGCGTCACAAAAAGCTGTAGAAAAATCCATATTATCACGCAGCACGCCTGAGTAGGTGGTGCGAACAATTGTCAGAGCCATTTCATCAGCTATCGAAATAACAGCGTTTCTTAACAGCTCAAATTGTATTGGATCCCAATTTGCTTCTTCCATTATTTTACCTTCCANCAACTAGATTTAACTAAGTTTGCTACGGAAAAAATCTAATAGAAAGCGCAAAACTACTTCTAGATTTTGAATTCGCATCTATGATNANCNCGCTCGTGTAATAACTCNANTTGAGAGACTGAGAATNATTTCTATTAAGTGGNNCCTAGTATTGNAGTNAANCACAAGGGCCCAAAATTTCAAAAATCCACACAATTAACTCTAATTTGGAAATATTAATTTAGATAGTTCTTGATAATTCTGAACCCTCCAAGTGGGTTGAATATCTGAGGCATCAGCTGTTTTATTGTCTGTGACGCCAGTTAAAATTAAAATGGAGGGCAAGCCTGCATTATTAGCAGCCGCTATATCAGTTTCAAGATTGTCGCCTATTACTATTGTCGGNCCATTGTTTTCGTTGACACTCTCCANCGCAGTTTCGATCATTAAACTGTTTGGTTTTCCAAGAATAATTGGTGTTCTTTTTGTCAGCAATTCGATAGTTGCTAGGACCGTTCCATTTTCGGGCAAGATTTGAGAACCTACTTTTATACACTTATCACCATTTGTCGCCAGGAAACGAACGTTTCCTCTCAAAAGAGAACAAATATAAGTTATATCATTAAAATTTATCTTTGGATCGAAACCAACTAAGAGGTCATCCGGGTCATCATGTGTAATAAAAGCCCCTGCGTCCTCTGCGATTTTATGAAGGTTTTTGCTGCCGACAACTGAAACCCGCCTTCCCTTAACTATCTTAGCCGCTGCCATAGCTGACGTTATGACAAGATCACTATCACAAGCTATTCCTAGACTGACTAAATGTTTTGATATTTGCTCCGAGGATCTATCAGAGCGGTTAGTTATAAATCTATAGTCTATGCTCGATTCTNCCAGTTTGGCGATAAATTCAACTGCGCCATTAATTGCAGCACTCCCGCTGTAGATAGTGCCGTCTAAATCAAAAAGAATCGAAGTTGCTTTCATTTCAAAGAACCAAAAGTTGATAACATGACTTCTNAAAAAAGCTTTGCTTGCCAAAGCAATAATTTAAATTCCAATATGCATAAAGTATAACTCGGACTTGGGGAAATAAAATGGACTTAAATCTACGCAACAAGACGGTGCTTATTACAGGTGGTTCAAAAGGAATAGGATTGGCCTGTGCTAAAGAGTTCGCGGCTGAGGGCTGCAATCTCCATCTAGTTTCAAGAACCAGCGAGGATCTTGAAACGGCTAAGAAAGAAATTGAGGCAGAAAATAATATACAAGTAACAATTCACAGCTTGGATTTATCAAACTCCGCTAATGTCGATCAACTAGCAAAAGATTGTTCAAAAATAGATATATTGGTTAATAACGCAGGAGCCATTCCAGCAGGCGATATACAAGCAATAGATGAAGAAAGGTGGCGCGCGGCCTGGGACCTGAAAGTTTTTGGTTACATAAACATGACGCGTCGATACTACCCTATAATGAGAGATACGGGTGGGGGCGTTATTATGAATGTTATAGGCCTGGCTGGCGTTAGGGTCGACAGAAATTACATAGCAGGGTCTGCCGGAAACGCATCAATTATCGGCTTCACTCACGCAATGGGAGCACACGCTTTAGATGAGGGGATGAGGGTTTTAGGCGTGTGTCCTGGAGCGGTTCAGACAGAAAGAATTACCACAATGCTGAAAACAAGAGCCAAAGACGAAAAAGGAGATGAAAGCCGCTGGCAGGACTATTTTTCTGGGATGCCCCTTAATCGCCCCGCTCTGGTCAAGGAGGTTGCTGATGTCGTTGTATTCCTATGTTCCGAAAGAGCCTCTTGGTTAACCGGAACCACCATCAACCTAGATGGGGGTGTGGCAAATAGAGGGGGGTATTAATTAAAAATTTCGACTGCAAATACCGGACATTTGTTGAACGGGACAACATTTTAAAAGTAAATATTGATCATAGGGACGTGCGAGAGAACCCATGCAAAAAAAATTGCGACTGTGACAGGAGATCAAAGAATGGATGACAACCAAACTACCGAAGGCTTTATGTCTATGAAGGGTGGCGGCTATTATTCAAAAGCAACCATCGGNGCAAAGCATGTTATAGATAANGCGGCACATTTAATTTTTGATTCTTTGGCACGGATGAATCCGCCGGATAATGGGACTACTTTTACAGTAGCTGACATGGGATGTGCCGATGGCGGCACGTCTATATCAACAGTNGGAGAAATACTTAAGTTTATAAGGAAAAAAACTCCATCTCGGCCGATACAAATGGTTTACACGGATCTTCCAAAGAACGATTTCAGCCAAGTTTTCCAGAATGTACATGGTCAAACTGACATGGCAACATACATCAACGATATTGATGACCTATATGTTTTCTCTTCAGCAACCTCGTTCCATAAACCAATATTTCCTGCCGGCTCACTAAATCTTGGTATTTCAGCGACTGCGTCTCATTATGTAAGTGAGCAGCCATGCATAATTTCCAACCATATCCATATGGTAGGGTCTTCGGGCGGAGAACGGTCAGCCTATCAAGAACAGGGGAGACTTGATTGGGAACAGATGCTTCTTAACAGGGCAAGGGATCTAGCTCCAAACGGAAGGCTGGCACTATTCAATTTTGGAATTGATGAGAAGGGAAGATACTTAGGTTCAACCGGTGGCGTAAATATGTTTGATACTTTTAATCTGTTATGGAAATCACTGGCAGATGATGGAACAATTTCAGAGGAAGAGTATCTTAATACAAACTTCCCTCAAAGCTACAGGACAGTAAAGGAATTTACTGCCCCCCTAGATGATGAGAATAGTCGCGTGTATGAAGCCGGCCTGCGTATGGAACATGTTGAGACCCGAGTAGTGGCCTGCCCTTTTGCAGAAGACTTTAAGCGCCACGGCGATAGTGTCAGATTCGCCAAAGAATATATTCCCACCCTGAGATCTTGGAGTGAGGCTACGTTCGCTAACGGTTTATCAAACGAGAGACCACTCGAAGAACAGCGCAAAATACTAGATACGTTTTATGGCAAATATGAGAACCTGGTGGCGACGTCGCCCGCGGGTCACGCCATGGATTACGTNCATTGTTATCTGATAATCAGAAAAGACTTTTAAATATAAAGGAAAACCTAAACAAATCGTTTTTATGGAGCCCAAAATGTTACCCCAACAGCCTTTAATAACCGGAAGACGTCATATGGTTGTGGCTGGCCATTANCTTGCCAGCGAAGCCGGTTTAAAGATTTTAGAAGCAGGAGGTAATGCGATAGACGCAGGTGTTGCAGCGGGTATAGCACTTGGAGTGTTACACAGCGATCAGGTGCAATTTTCGGGCGTAGCTCCTATGCTGATTTATGTTAAGGAACTCGATAAAGTGATTAGTGTGGCTGGACTTGGGCACTGGCCTAAGGCAGCCAATTTAGAATTTTTTAAAAAAGAGCACGGTGGCCGAATACCACTCGGTATTCTTAGAACCATTGTGCCCGCGGCCCCAGATGCCTGGATAAAGACATTATCTAATTTTGGGACAATGTCATTTGCAGATGTTGCATCGACCGCGATCAAATATGCTAGAGAAGGCTTCACTGTTCACCCAACTATGGCGAATTTTCTCTGGCGATACCGTGAAAACTACAAAATTTGGCCATCTAATCAAGCTATCTGGCAAAGAGATGGGCAGCCTCTCAAAGAAGGAGACCTACTAGTTCAAACNGATCTTGCCAGAAGCTTGCAGTATATGGTGGATGAAGAAGCNNCNGCTTCATCTAAAGGCAGACAAGCTGGATTACAAGCCGCTCGCGATGCCTTTTATAAAGGGGATATCGCTGATAAAATTCTTCAGTTTCACAAAGAAAATGGGGGCCTTTTAACAGCTGAAGACCTCTCAGAATACTCCACACCCATAGAAGANCCACTCTCCATACGATATAAAAATATAAATGTTTATAGTTGCCAGCCATGGTGCCAAGGGCCTGTGTTACTGCAGATGCTCCGTATCTTAGAAGGGTTTGATCTTGCAAGGTTGGGGCACAACTCTGTGGATTACATCCATATCATAGCCGAAACCATCAAGTTATCATTTGCCGATCGTGAGAGCTTTTATGGGGATCCAAATTTTGTGGATGTGCCTATCCAACAGTTGCTCTCAGATGATTTTGCTTCGAAACGCCGAGCATTGATTAATCCAGAAAAAGCCTTTCCTGTTATGCCACCAGCCGGCGAGCTAGACGGTTACGGCTTTACTCCTTTTCCGGCTACTGCAAATGCAGCCGCCTCTTTTTCTGCCCCTGACACTTCCTATACTTGCGCAATTGATAAAGAGGGCAATGTCTGTTCTATTACGCCTTCGGATGTATCTTTTGAAAGTCCTGTGATTCCGGGACTTGGCTTTTGTCCTTCGGCAAGAGGTTCACAGTCATTCGCAATGGAAGGACACGCCTCGAAGATAGAACCAGGCAAGCGGCCGCGGCTGACACCCAACCCTGCAATGGCTTTCCAACCCGGCCGCCTAATTATGCCCTTTGGGGCACCAGGAGGCGACACACAACCGCAAGGTATGTTGCAAGTACTCCTTAATCACCTTGTGTTTAAGATGGATATACAAACGGCTATCGAGGCGCCGCGCTTTAGCACCCACAGTCAACCAAATTCGTTTGAACCGCACGATTGTAAGCCTGGCCGGTTATCAATAGAAGAAGAGATTGGCAAAAATATTGGCGAAAAATTAGCGGAGTTTGGGCATGATATAGAATGGCTTCCCTCACGATCTGANGCCGTTGCAGGTGTTTGCGCTATTAGTGCTAATCTAGAAACTGGTTTAATTTCTGGTGGTGCAGACCCTAGGCGATCTGGTAGAGCCATGGGGTGGTAATATAAGCAGCCTATANATTTTGGCGTAGCTTTCTANATTAATTATCCTAATCTATTTTCCATAAGTCGCATTAACCAAAGCATCCACATCGTCACGGCTGGGTACACCTTTACGTCCACCGAAGCGTGTACATTTTATCGCAGCAGCAGCACATGCAAATTGACCTGCTTTTAAAATAGACATCCCCTCGCAAACACCTAAAGCAAACGCACCATGGAAAACATCACCAGCAGCGAGGGTATCTACCGCTTTTATCTTAGGGGGCCTAATTTCTTTTATTTCTCCATGCTCACACCAAATAAAACCTTTATGACCACGTGTAACACCGCATAACACCCCTAGTGATTTCGAATGCTCTATAAGATTTGTCTTNATGTCCTCTGATCCTGAAAACAGTTTAAAACCTGGCTCTGAAAAAATTGCGTGGGTAGCAAGCGGAGCTAGTTCCCGTAATACTGCCGGATCGGCAACATCACCATCAAATATCCTTAAAATACCCTTTTTTCTTGCCTCATTCATGATAGCTGAAGCACCTTCTGGCCACCTAACGTCAGCCAGAACACAGTCTATATCTTCGAGTTCATATATAGGCAGCCAAGACACATCTGAGCCTAGTAATGTATCAAAATAAGATACAACTAAACGATGTCCTTTCTCATCAACTAATACTGAAGACATCGCAGTTTTTGCACCCTCTACTCGCCTAATTGAGCTGGTATCAACTCCTACACTTGACAGATCTTTTAAGAAAAAATCACCCACACTATCATTACCAATTCGCCCCCATACTTTTACATCCCCTCCCAAAGCAACGGTTGTTGCTGCAGCGGCTACCGCCATACCCGCACCAATTACGACACCATCCTGCGCCATTATCTTCGCATCGCCCGCCGATAACTTTGGAACTTTGAGAATTGTATCAACTACNCATGCACCTANGCTGATAAANTTCTTGGGATTATTTTTTCTTAATATCATCTCNTATATAGTCTCAGTAAGGAAAATTTTCCGAAGTAGCTTGCTACCCTAATCTAAGATAAAATTTATAAATTCTAACACATACAAATTTTCACCATTATAAACCCCCNTAAAAAAGGTACATCAAAAAAAGAAAGAACCAGCGTTGTAGTATTATATCTTCTTCTGCTATTCTTGCCTCAGGAAGTGCTTTTTTTTATCTTCGGAATGACATGCCCACCCTACTTCATTTGCCTCTTGATCCTTTTTCAAGAAAAATTAGGATTTTATCTGGAGAAAAAAAAATACTCTTATCACTGGCTGTTGAGCCCATTTGGGAACGCAGGAGCGAATTTCTCGCCGTCAACCCCGCGGGAACAGTTCCTGTTATGATTGAAGATGACGGCACTACAATAGTTACGTCACAAGCTATAGCAGAGTATTTGGAAGAAACTTCGACAGAGCCTCCTCTAATATGGGGCACAGCCATAGAGCGCGCGGAAATTAGACGGCTCTGCAGCTGGTTCGATATTAAATTCAATGCTGAAGTGACTGAATATCTGCTGGGTGAGAAGATCATGAAACGTTTTCTTGGTTTGGGGGAACCTAGTAGTGAGAATATAAGAGCCGGTTATACCAACATTGATACTCACCTCAGTTACATCGAATATCTAGCTGAACACCGTTCCTGGTTAGCCGGTGAATACTTTTCTCTCGCAGATATCACTGCCGCGTCACACATATCGTGTATTGATTATCTGGGAGACATAGCATGGGAGGATTATCAACAAGCGAAACAATGGTACGCACGAATAAAATCCAGACCAAGTTTTCGTCCCTTGCTTGAAGATTTNATTCCAGGAACACAGCCACCGGCTCATTATAAAAACTTAGATTTTTAGTCAATATCATGAAAAGTTTACTTCATTCTCAATCCAGAAACCTTTTCTGGAAATTAGCCGCGTTCTATGCGACGTACTTTTTTGTCTTTGGTATTTACATGCCATACTGGCCACTATGGCTAAATGATATTGGATTAACCCCCATTGAAATCGGATGGGTACTGGCAGGAGCATTTTGGATAAAAGTAATTGTTCAACCAGCTGTAGCCCATTTTTCAGACGCAACCGGAAGAACAAGAATTTTAACTGCTGTTCTAATGGGCATGAGTGCTATCGGTTTTATTATCCTGTCTGATTTACGAAGCTTCTGGCTTGTTTTCCTCTTAACACTGATAACAGCTGCTTGCTACCAACCCGTTTTACCTATCATGGAGAGTGTCATTCTCCATTTCGCTAAAATACGGAAGTTGCGGTATGGAGATATCAGACTTTGGGGTTCTGTTACTTTCATCATCGCGACTTTAGGAGGCGGCTGGTTATTTGATGAAGGAAGGAGTGATCGAATTATATGGCTCTTGGTTGGCGGAATGACATTAGTATCGTTGTCATGCTTACTCGTACCAAATCCGGTCAGGCTCGAGCGCACCAGCTCTAAAATAAAAACCCATATGGCAATATTCTTATCACCCCTCTTTATCTTCTTTTTAATAACAACAGGACTAACACATGTCAGCCATTCAGTACTCTACGGTTTTGGGACCTTGTATTGGCGTTCCCTAGGCCATTCAGAAGTAATTATAGGATTATTCTGGTCAGTTGGGGTGCTAGCAGAAATTGTTTTATTCACAACTATAGGAAGAATTGAAAAGCAAATAGGGTACTTGTTTTTACTTTCATTGGCATCGGTGGCAGCGGTCATCCGCTGGCCATTGCTTGCAATTTTTGACAGCCAANTCGCTATTATCTTATTGCAAATACTTCACGGTTTTACTTTTGGCGCTGCGCATTT
This sequence comes from Rhodospirillaceae bacterium, assembly GCA_002701455.1. Classification (GTDB taxonomy): domain Bacteria; phylum Pseudomonadota; class Alphaproteobacteria; order Thalassobaculales; family Thalassobaculaceae. The sequence continues at coordinate 9,465 of NZVJ01000081.1, read as the reverse complement.
AGGCGCTATGGCTTTTCTAACCCAAAATGTTCCCCGTGAAATCTCAGCAACTGGGCAAAGTTTGTATTACACTTTGGTTGGCGGCATTTTTTCAGGGTGTATGCTGCCGTTTGCAGGCATGTTGTATAGTGACCTTGCTGGCGATGCCTTTTTTGTAATGAGCTGCGTTGCCGGATGTTCTCTAATCAGCCTATTTATTTTAAATCAAATAGCCAAACAAAATCCCGAGGCTATTTCAAATTGAATGCGCTAAACAACGAAACTTTTCCGTGAAAACTTTCTAACCTTTATTTGGAGGACTATGGCGGCGCAAGATTGGAGTTATAGCTATACCAAATACAAGAACTAATACCGGTATTCCAAAAGCTTTAAAGGTCACCCACATATCAGTTTCAAAAAGCCGCCAAACTATTTCGTTGACTATAGCCAGGAAAAAAAACATGCCTATCCATAATTTGGTTATCAATATCCAACCAGGATCCGTTAATTGGAGCATTCGTCCCAATAATATCTTCAAAAAGTTTTGTCGAAAAATAAGCCCAAGAATTAATGCAACCGCAAATAAAATATTAACGATAGTGGGTTTGATTTTTATGAAAATTTCGTTGTCGAAATACAAAGTGAGGCCGCCAAAAACCATAATCAAAAGACATGTTATAGCTGGCATAGGCGGGATTGATCTCTCTATCCAAAACGTAATCAATATGACCGCCAGTGTTGCCGCCATCAAAGCAGCTGTTCCTATCATTATTCCATAAAAATAATTGGCAGCAAAAAACACCCCCAAAGGCCCTAAGTCTATAAGTGTTTTCTGGCCGGCTGAAAGTCTAGCTTCGGTCATGCCGCTTCTCCTTGCAGGTTTACACGGGCAGCCTGGCAAACAGCGGAATAGGCCTGACTTATTATTTCTGGTTTAGCGTCAAACAGTCTAGCTTCCTCCGAAAGGATTTTCCTCCAAGCTTTAGCGCCAGGTTCTGCATGAAATAATCCCAGCATATGACGTGTTATTGATTTAACCGGGATCCCCTCAGATTTTTTATTCGCTGCGTAATCAGTCATAGTGTCTATAACATGTTCTCGGGTCGTCTGTATTTCCGGCTCCCCATAAATTAATTTATCAACCGTTGATAGGATCCAAGGTGTTTTGTACGCCGCTCTCCCGAGCATAACACCATCCAGTTTCGATAGATGGTGTCTCGCCTCTTCGACGGATTTTAGACCTCCATTTAGAATAATTTTTAATTTGGGCCATCTTTCCTTCATTTCTTCTACCAAGGAATAGTTTAAGGGTGGAATATCGCGATTCTGAGAAGGGTTTAGTCCTTTTAAAAATGCTTTACGAGCATGAATGATAAAAACTTCACAACCTGCACNTGCTATTTTCTCTATAAAATCTGGAAGAACATCTTCGGGATTCTGATCATCAACTCCTATGCGGCATTTAACTGTTATTGGTATTTTTACAACTCGGCTCATTGATTCAACACATTTGGCAATAATGCTTGGCTCTTTCATAAGACATGCCCCAAAATAACCATTTTGGACGCGGTCACTGGGACAACCTNCATTTATATTTACTTCGTCGTATCCCCAATCTTCCNCTATTCGTGCACATTCTGTCATTTGAAACACATCCGACCCGCCCAACTGCAGAGCAATCGGATGCTCCTCGAAGTTAAAATTTAGAAGGCGTTTTTTGTCACCAAAGAGGATGGCAGGCGTTGTAATCATTTCGGTGTAAAGCCTCGCCCGTTTGGATATTTGTCTCAAAAAATAACGGTCGTGGCGATCAGTCCATTCCATCATTGGCGCAACGCAGAATTTATGACTATCATTGTTCAGCGGTTTTATTGCAGTTGACATTTATCTCACGGGGTTTTGGTCTTGTTTAAGAATACTAATAGCCAAAGCCGCAGATTTTAGAAACCCCTAAAAATTACTGTAAATAATATACTGACACCAGCGCAGCCAATTAGAGTAAAAATCGTTCCAAGCCGAAACCACAATAAGAGTATTCCTGCTAGAACCGTCAGGCATAGACTAACAAAATCAATACTTGCTGGATCTGGTATTTTCAGTGAAAGATTTAGCAAACTTACTTCATTTAATTTTTTAAAAGTAATGTGCATTCCAAACCAGATTGCTAAATTCAAAACAACTCCCACAACAGCCGAAGTTATTCCTGACAAAGCCGCCGCTATCTGAGTATTTGCTCGCAGCCGTTCAATATACGGAGCACCAAGGAATATCCACAAAAAACATGGTGTAAACGTTACCCACAAAGTTACGATGGAACCAAAAAACCCTAAAGTTGCTGGCGATAAATTCATTTCAGTTCTATACGCGCCAATGAAACCTACAAACTGAGTGACTAGAATAAGTGGGCCAGGTGTGGTTTCGGCTAATCCCAGACCGTCAAGCATTTCATTAGGAGTTAGCCAACCGAAAACCTCGACAGCCTGTTGAGCCATATAGGCAAGCACCGCATATGCACCTCCAAATGTTACAACCGCAAGCTTACTGAAAAATATGCTTTGCTGGAAAAAGATACTTTCCCCTCCAACCAGAAGCCAGATAAGGAGGACTGGAAGCAACCACAGTAATGAAAGTGTTAGGAAAACCTTAACAGATCGAGAAAAAGAAGGGTGGGTATGTAACAACTCGCCAGCCGACTCCATCATATCTATTACGGTCGCGGGATTCTTATTAACTGCTGGTGCATTGTTCTCACCATTCTGGGCCGCTTTAAGCTTTCCAAAAAAAAGTCCCAGTACACCGGCGCAAACTATGATATAGGGGAACGGTATTGAGAAAAAGAAAATAGCTGCAAAGGAAGCAATTGCCAGCGCCAACATCTGCACAGAAGTGATGGCTCGCTGGCCTATTTTGATGACAGCTTCAATAACCACGACTAAAACCGCAGCCTTTATTCCTATGAATGCAGCCTCAACAAATGGCACGTCATTAAAAACGACATAAATCCAGCTTAAAGCAAATATAACCGCAGCGCCTGGCAAAATAAATAGCAGGCCTGCCACCAAACCGCCCTTTGTTTTGTGGAGAAGCCAGCCGATATAGGTTGCTAATTGCTGGGCCTCTGGACCGGGTAAAAGCATGCAGTAATTTAGTGCATGCAGGAACCTTTCTTCTCCAAGCCATCGCTTCTCTTCTACTAGAATGCGGTACATTAGGGCAATCTGCCCGGCTGGACCTCCGAAGCTTAAAAGGCCAATTTTTAGCCAAACGCCAAACGCTTCTATCGCATTCGGTACATGTGGTGGTTTATGATCGGAGTGCGACATGTTTTAAATTACAGATTTTTGTAAAAATAGTAACTACTTCGAGTAATAAAATATCCACTTTCACACTTCTAACTAATACTTTTTAATACCCAAACAAAACGCAGGATTGCATCAAACTTGTACAGATAAAATCTTTCGAAAGCTATCTGATAATGCAAAAACCAGTCGTCATACAATCATTTCATTCCACCCCTTGGCCAAGGGTAATAGAAACGGCAATGAATAGCGTTGCATCCTGGGCAAAAATGCGAAATTACAACTACATATTATTTGGCGACGAGGTAATGGAGTTATTACCAAGCGAATACGTCATAAAGTGCGATGGCAGAGTGCCAATGATGATAGATTTAGCAAGGCTTCTAGCAATACGGCAACTTTTTGAAAAAGGGGAGGAACAGGTAATATGGTTTGATGCCGACGTACTAATATTTTCCCCACAGAACTTTAATGTAGACGCAATATCAGAACAGGTGGTAGGTCGGGAAATTTGGGTTTCTAAAACAAAAAATGGAAATTGGAAGGCGTATCGCCATGTACATAACGCCGCCTTAAGCTTCCGGCGCATGACACCGCTTCTTGACTTTCTTATTTTCGCCACAGAGCGCGTTGGCTCGCAGTTAAACACTCCAGCAAGTCCCCAACTGCTTGGTCCAAAATTATTTTCCCATATCCACAATTTAATTAAACTCCCTGTCTGGGAAGAGGCCGGAATGCTTAGCCCTGCGGTGATGTCAGACATTTTAAGTGAGGGTGGTCCTGCTCTCAATTGTCATGTGGAAAAACAGATCAAGCCTGCGTTGGCAGCGAACCTTTGTTACTCGCTTGTGAATAAAATAGTAGATGAAATTTTTGTTAGTGAGGATTTTTTATCAGACGTTGCAAATCAACTACTCAAAAGTTTTTCTAAATCTGGTCTGACATACTTATGAAAAAAAAAGAAGGCCCATTAGGGCCTTCTCGTGAGTGGGCCTGTGGTGGGCCCAATAACATAAGATAACCTCTATGCTACTATCGAAGGTTGCTCCGGCACCACTGTAAGAAACCCCCTTGCGCACCACACGGCCTTAATCTCACTAGACATCGGATCACCTCCTTTCATTTGTTTCGGATATTTTTTTTTAGCACGCCTGCCTCTACATTCAAATAAGTTTTCGATGTCTCTGAGCTTTTTTAATATTTCTAATTTAGGTTCCTTTTTACCCCTCCATTATTCCAGATATCGTAAACCCTCCATCTGCCCCTATAACGTGCCCAGTGGTAAAACTGCACTTTGGTGATGCTAAAAATGCTGCCACCTCTGCTATTTCCTCAGGACGCCCATAGCGAGCCAATGGCATTCGGTTAATCACACTGGGCCATGGCCGATCTGGCTGGTCACTCCTTGTTTTTGTGGGTCCGGGGGCTACTGCATTCACTAGGATATCATGCTCGGCTAACTCAATTGCCATAGTTTGTGTGAGATTAATAATTCCTGCCTTGCTGGCGCCATAAGCAGCTCTCCCACGACCGCCAAAAATACCCGAGTTGGATGCAACGTTGACTATACGCCCTCCTTTACCCTGTTGAATCATCTTTTTCGCAACGACCTGGCCACACTTAAAAACCCCACCCAAGTTTACTTTCAATACTGAATCCCAAAAGTCATCGCTCATATCAAGAAACGGGGCTCTATCCATAATACCTGCATTACAAATAAGTACATCAATATTCCCCATCTGTCTGGTAGCCTCGTCCACCATCTTTTCGATAGAAGGCCTCAACGAAACATCTACCTCCAGAGCAATAACCCTGCTAGATGATTTAATCCTTTGAGCCGCTTGAGTGGCAGCTTCCTCGTCTTTATCTGCCAGGCCAACACGTAGACCATCAATCGCGAGCTTTTCAGCGATTGCTCTGCCTATCCCACGGGCTCCCCCGGTAACAATTGCAGTTCTTTGAAATTCTGACATTATCGCGTTTCCATTTTTTTGATCAAAGGCCCTACAAAACTAAATCTTTTGTGTTAGAGCTCTAACGAATGGGGCCGTTTACGAAATTTGTCGTTATGCTATTAATGATTATAAGTTATATAGAAAGTTTATCAGTAAAAGCCCTCGGGAGTCTTTAAATGAATGGCATAAAAGAACTATTTAAGCCAGGCAAGCTTGTTACCGCACCTGGAATTTTTGACGGTATTTCAGCCCGCATTGCGGACCCTTTTAACTTCGAATTATTATACATGACCGGTTACGGGACAGTTGCTTCGCATTTGGGCATGCCGGACGCNGGGATCGCTAGCTACACCGATATGGTAGGCCGGGTTCAAATGATATCAAGTGTGGTTAAAACACCATTCATAGCGGACGGCGACACGGGNTATGGNGGTTTATTGAACATGCAATATACGATTAGGGGTTATGAACTTGCAGGGGCTGCCGGAATTCAGATAGAGGACCAGGAATTTCCAAAAAAATGCGGGCATACTCCAGGCAGACGGGTAATACCTACTGAGGATATGGTACAGAAGATAAAAGTTGCCGTGGAAACGCGATCTTCTTCTGACTTTCTAGTTGTTGCGAGAACAGATGCACGAACGAGTTATGGCTTGGACGAAGCGCTAAAACGAGGCGAGGCCTTTGCAAAAGCGGGCGCAGACATTCTNTTCATAGAGTCACCAGAATCCGTTGATGAGATGGAAAGAATTTGCGCTAATTTTGACGCCCCGCTGTTAGTGAATGTCGTGGATGGTGGAAGTACTCCGGTGTTATCAAAACAGGATTATATAGACTTGGGTTATCAAGTGGCTATCTATCCTGGCACTGGTTTTTTAGCTTGCGCCCATGCTTTAAATTCGGTCTATGGCACAATTAAAGAAACGGGGTCATCCGTTGATGTAGAAGTTCCCTTAAGGGATTTCATGACAATGGCTAAAGACATGGGTTTTCAGGATGTNTGGGATTTTGATAAACGGCACGAAAAAGTTTNATTAGCAGAATTTTTTTAAACATANGGCGGCAGAAAAATAGTGAAGGACTTTTTGGAAACATATAGAGGTGACGTTTCTCCTTGGGAAGTTGANTCGACAGAACATTTTACCGTGGCGTATTATTATGAAAAGTTCGAGGCTGCGACTTTTCGTTTTCTCCGCCACTTAAAGTTAGACCCGTANTTGGCCANAACGACAGCAGCACTTACTCACTACAAAACCGAGTTACACAACCGCGATATTTATTACATNAAAAGTGCACTAATANCAGCTGGCGAAAACCCTGTAATAGGCCACAAACTATATAAGGCAGACAGTGATATTTTGTGTACAACGATGCAACAGACTTTGTCGAATATTTCAGTTGAGGCACAAACTATCGAATGGGATGGCGACAGCAAGGAAGAACGCCGCCTGCCAGGAAACGAGACATCTTGGGTTCATTCTTTAAAAGATGTGGTTCAGCCAAATGAGCTTAATTGGTCTGGAAATCTATCATTGCCAGCATATATTCACCGGTTTTCAACGGCAAACAGTTTTATAATGGCCGCATTTGGACTAACGCCAGAGTATCTGACAAAATCAAGAGTTGGGCTATCCACTTTCGAGTTCCAACTTCAATTCTACAAATTGGTTAACTCCAGCGATTTGATAAATATCGAAAGCTGCATTGCTCAGTTAGGAAGTTCGTCTGTTAGGTTCTATCATCGGATGGTGGACGCTGAAACCGGGGAAAAAATAGCTGGCCTAAGTCAATACGGTGTTCACCTTGACCTTGATAGCCGCCGACCATCGCCCATTCCCGATGAACTCAGAAAGAGAGCAGAGCACTTGCTTCCAAAACTTTGACAAAATTAAANTTCACCGCTTGAAGCTGTTATATTTTCTTAACTAGGAACAACTAATGCGTGCTGCAGTACTCACTGGTAAAAGTTCGATAGAAATTCTCGAACAAAAAACACCCGGNATCGGAGAGGACGATGTCAGGGTTAGAATAAAAGCTGGGGGTATTTGCGGCTCCGACCTTCACTATTTTTATCATTATAGAATGGGGGATTTCCCTGTTCGGGAACCATTTATTCTGGGTCATGAAGCAGCTGGGGTAATTGAGGCCGTTGGAACAAATGTGAAACGTCTGCAGAATGGTGACTTAGTAGTAATAAACCCAAGCCATCCTTGCAGGCACTGCAGTTATTGTTTTACGGGACGACAGCTTTTGTGTGCTGATATGCGTTTTTTAGGAAGTTCTAGAAAGTNCCCTCACATCCAAGGGATGTTTTCTCANACTTTTACGACGAATCAATCCCAATGTTACAAACTGCCATCAAATTTTGATGTACACCATGCCGCTTTCGCTGAACCACTTTCGGTAGCCATGCATGCTGTACAAAATGCCGGCGCGCTTATAGGTGCCAATGTTTTGATTTCTGGCTCGGGACCAATTGGCTGTTTGATTCTTATGGCGGCAAGGCTGGCAGGAGCCAATACTATTACAATAACAGATATAAAAAAGGAACCGCTTCGAGTTGCAGAGGATATCGGCGCATCACGAGCCTTAGATATCTCGCAATCAGTTAAACAAATACCGCTCACAGATGATCCACGAGGAAGTTTCGATGTCGCTTTCGAAGCCTCAGGAAATCAAGCGGCGGTGCTATTAGCAATAAAAAATCTCAAGCCNGGGGGCACTTTCGTGCAAGTGGGAACATTNAAAAATACNGATATTTCTATCCCATCCGATCTNATCATGACAAAAGAGTTAACTCTCAAAAGCTCGTTCAGATTTGATAAGGAATTTTCTTGGGCGACAGAGTATCTAGCGNCTCAGAGGGTCAATGTTCAACCTCTTTTATCCCATATTTTTCCTATGGANGANGCTAACGAAGCCTTCCANNTAGCCCAGGATAGAAACANTGCAATGAAGGTTCATCTGTCTTTCTAAATTGTCCTTGAAGGAAAATAACTGCCGGTCATGAGTTTTCAGAATTCCCGTTCAATGCAGAAGTCTATGACCGACTTCAGAGCTTGCTTTGCTTCGCAGTCATTAAAAAGGTCGAGTGAATCTCGCGCCAAAGCCGCATAGTGTCGAGCTCTTGTCATGGTATCTTCCAGCGAGGAATGCTGCCTAATGAGAGACTGAGCTCTATCTAAATCTTCTGGACGCTGTTCAAGTTCTTCTAAACAACGTTTCCAAAAACTTTTCTCTTCTTCATTACCCCTTCGAAAGGCGAGAATAACAGGCAATGTGATTTTTCCTTCGCTAAAATCATCGCCGATGGTCTTTCCTAATTCTGCTTGCCGGGCAGAATAGTCCAAAGCATCATCCACCAACTGAAACGCTACACCTAAATTAGTTCCATAGGCCGCAAGAGCCTCCTCTTCGATTTTTGGTCGATCAGCTACGACTGCCCCAATCCTCGCAGCGGCAGAAAAAAGTTCTGCCGTCTTAGATTGGATTACTTCTAAATAATCTGCCTCACTAGTCGTGGTATCATTGGTTGTCAGCATCTGATGGACTTCACCTTCCGCTATAACTGCCGACGCATTCGACAGCAATTTGAGTACATGTAGCGACCCGTCGGTAACCATAAGTTGAAAGGCTCGGCTAAATAGAAAGTCACCCACTAAAACACTCGCCTGATTTCCCCAAACGGTATTAGCCGTCAACTTTCCTCGTCTCAGTTCACTTGCATCAACTACGTCGTCATGCAACAGCGTTGCTGTGTGGATAAACTCGACACAAGCGGCCAGCTTTATATGACGATCCCCCGAGTACTGACACAGAGAAGCAGTTCCAAGCGTAAGCATAGGTCTGAGACGTTTGCCTCCGGCAGCTATTAAATGACCAGCCAATTGAGGTATGAGGTGAACTGGACTTTGCATATGTTCAAGAATTGTTGCATTTACCTTGTCAAGATCTTTAGTGACTAGCTTCATGAGAAGGTCTAGTGACGGTTTTTTTACCAGCTCTCCTGATTTCTGGAAGTCTATTATAGTAGCCACACCAAAACTCCGTAGTTATCGAATTTGTATGAACGCACCTTGACTGACACATTTGTATACGATTGCATAGAATAATAAAACTGCGTCACTCCGTCGCGCGACCCTAAAATAGTTAATGGGATAAAAATTGAAAGAACTTATTAGAACCAATGACCTTGTCAAACTTTCTTTTTTGATGGCACATTTTAAGTCAGA
>NZVJ01000080.1 GCA_002701455.1 Rhodospirillaceae bacterium | reverse complement strand
CTAGACTATTTTGAACTATCTTCAAATTACGGAGCTTGGATACTTTTCAAAAGGAAAGACTATCTCCAATCTCAATCTTGCCAACCAGTGTTCCCGCCCAATTTCTAACCTTATCGAACCCAAATTCTTTGATTTTTTGGACACTATCTTCACTTAAGACATTTAGTTTACGCAAAACAGCTAACATCGCCAGAGAGGCCGCCCGTCCAGCTCCATCATCAATTTTTATACAAACTCCTAAACCAAGGCTATTTACAGCTGCGGTATAGACACCTTCTGCTCCACCCTTTACTAAGGCCTTACCAGCTGTCTCTATCTGCATTAAAGTATTAATCTTATTAGTGCCGGAGATCATTATTGGGTTTTTACTGCAAGCTTCGGTGATTTGGATACACGCTTCTTTTTTTGAGTGCTCTAAAATATCTGGGTCAGCTAGTTTTGCCATTGCGAGGGCGACAGATTTTATAGGAATTCCAAAAACTGGTATTCCACATCCATCTAAGCCTCTAGCTGTAACTGAAAGATCTATATTACCAAGCTCTCCTATAAGTCCGATTAAATCCATCTGGATTGGGTGATCCGGTCTAGTGTATCCTATTGTTGGTTGTTTCTTGTGTATAGCTGTAGTCAACATACCAGCATGCTTACCCGAGCAGTTATTGTGTAAAGAAAGAGGCAGCTCGTTTGCATGAATTAAGTGCTCTGCCGTTGCTTGATCCGATGGCATCTGTGGTCCGCATTCTAGATCGGCGCTATCCAGACCCAAGCGCTCCAGCCACTTGAAAACTTTTTCAGTGTGNATCTTCTCGCCAGAGTGGGANGCGCANCAAAGAGCTANCTCTGCACTATTCATTTTGAGCGATTCAGCTGCTCCTGAGGCGACNACTGGAATAGCTTGGAGTGGCTTTATTGCGGACCTGGGATATATATGTCGNTCATGATTTCCCCAACTTTTATATATTTCTCCCTTAGCATCGGAGATAACACAAACTCCCCTATGAATACTCTCAACCATCCCTCCTCGTGTAACCTCTATAAAAATTGGCGCATTAGCAAATTTTGGAAAAGCAACAGCATGCGAAATCTCTAACTTGTTTTCACCCATAAAACTTCTAACCTTTTTTACATCATAAAAGAAACCATCCTTGCATCAAGGCATAGATTTGTGCAACACCTGGTATCATGCGGGGTTATTTCGGAATAGGTGTTGAAGGAATTAGCAAGCAGAGCAACTTTGGAGCTGTTGCTCGGACAGCTCATGCTTTTGGTGCTAGCTTCATTTTTACTGTGTCTCAGGCTACTAATCTAACCAGTATAAATTTAGTTGATACGTCAATTGCTAATAAGAACACCCCTTTCTACTCTTTCGATAACCCAGAGGACCTGCTCTTACCAAAAGACTGTAAATTAGTTGGGGTTGAAATTACTGAAGACGCTATTGAACTGCCCAGTTTTCATCATCCCAGATGCGCAGCATATATTTTGGGGCCCGAGAGAGGAATCCTATCGGACTCAATGCTAGCCCGATGCGACTACAAAATAAAAATTCCTATGAAGTTTTCAATTAACGTGGGCTTGGCTGGAGCCCTTGTAATGTATGATAGATTATTGAGTATGGGGAGGTTTTCCCCACGCCCTCAAAGACCCGGCGGACCTATTAACGCCTTACCGGCGCCTGTTTTTGGCGCGCCCGCATGGGTCCGCAAGAAAGCGCGACATACCTAATGATGGACTATCTTTCTTTCTTAACATCAACCTCTTCGCTAAAGTAACTTAGACTTCAAAATGGTAAATTTCAAAGCTATATTTGATCATACTGATATAGAGGAAAGAATTTCAAAGAGGTTAGCTCGCGTAGGATTATGTTCACGTCGCGAGGCTGAAAAATGGATCAGTTCGGGACGCGTCTCGCTCGATGGAAAAATAATAAATACTCCGGCAGTTAATGTATCCAACAAAAACACCATTTTAGTCGATGGAAAGCCCATACCAACGAAAGATAAAACTAGATTATGGCGCTACTACAAGCCTCGAGGCCAAATTACATCAAATAAAGACGTAGACGGTAGAACAACAATCTTTGATAATTTGCCAAATGAAATGCCTCGAGTAGTTACCGTAGGTCGACTTGATATAGATTCTGAGGGGCTTATCCTATTAACCAACAATGGTGAATTGGCACATATCCTAGAAGCGCCATCTACCAAATGGGTGCGCCGATACAGAGTTAGGGTCCATGGCAGACCACAGTCAACGAGTCTAGAAAAGCTAAGGCTTGGGAAAACAATAGATGGTATAAAATACAGACCCATATATATAGAACTAGATAAACAAACGGGAAGCAATGCTTGGCTTACTATTGGATTGCGCGAGGGGAAGAATCGGGAAATACGAAAGTTAATGGAGTCCATTGATTTAAAAGTAAATAGATTAATCCGTACAGCTTTTGGGCCATTTCAACTTGGTAACTTATCTTTAGGGTCGGTGGAGGAAGTACAACAAATTAGCTTAAAAGATAAACTCGGTATTTCAGACGAAAAACAAAACTCAAAGAAAAAACTAAAATGGACCGATGATGCGCATAATATCCGGAGAAAAACGGGGAGCAAAACTTCTCGCGCCCAAAGGAAGTAATACTCGACCAACTCGTGATCGTGTAAAAGAATCACTTTTCAATATTCTTTTAAATCACGAATTCAGTAATAGTTTTCGTCACAAGGTTGTAATTGATGCGTTTGCAGGCAGCGGTGCTTTGGGACTTGAAGCGTTATCGAGAGGCGCGGCCCATGCTATTTTTATAGAAAATGATATTACTGCAATAAAGACACTCAAAAAAAATATAGGCAATTTAGGTTATCAACAACGATCAAAAATAATAAAGACGGATGCCAGCAAAACAATGATCAGTTCAACTGAAGAAGCGGGGCTGATAATTATGGATCCACCGTACCACTCCAACTTGGCACTACCCTGCATCGAGCAATTAGAAAAGGGAGGATGGATTGGTAAAGAAACAATCCTTACGTTAGAGCACAGCTCAAGTAGAGAACCTGACCACCTGCCTTGGTTAGACTGTATTAAGACTCAAAAATACGGGGTTTCATCCATATTTTTCTTTAAAAGAAAATGATAAAACGTTCAGGCTAAGGAAATACATGCAACGACTACCTTAACGTTTTTGTCAAAAATTTCCCTTAAGCCAGTCTTCTATTAAGCGTCGAGCAATCGAGTCTTCCCTAGGTAGGGACTTTCCAAGGGTTGCAAATTGTTTAATATCATCTCTGCTAAACCACTGCACATCTTCAACCTCCTCATCATTACGACATATGTTTGTCGACCTCGCCCTAGCGTAAAACCCAAGCATTATAGATGAGGGAAAGGGCCACGGTTGTGAAGAGTGATAACATACATCCTCAACATCAATATTTGCTTCTTCTCTAACTTCGCGAGCCACTGCTTCCTCAAGCGTTTCACCAGGCTCTAGAAAGCCGGCTAAGGTTGAATACATTCCCTTCTTCCAAACACTCTGACGTCCAAGCAATGCCCGGTTCTCATCATATACTAACATTATAACAGCGGGGTCAGTCCGAGGAAAAGCTGGTTTCCTGCAATTAACCTCTATGCAATCAATTTGATGCCCGGCTTTACAGATAAATGTCTTACCCCCACAAGCACCACAGAATTTATTGTTTTGATGCCAGTAGAACATCGCTCGACAATAAGCCAAAACGCATGAATCAAACCGACCTAAAATTGCTCCAACTTCACGCAAATCCCTAAACGAGCTATCCTTGGGGAGGATCTCATTAACTTCGCCTTCGTCAACAGACGAAACATCGAGACCAACATAGTGTTTCCCATTTTTTTGCCCTAAAAAGATAGCGTTATCAGAAATATCAGCTAGCTGCGAAATTTCCTTCAAGTTCAATTCCGTCGCAAACGGAGAACCCAGTTTTGGTTCAGAAACTAGTGACTTAGACCGCCAATACAAAAGAAANTTNGTACTTGGATNATCGAATAGCCTGCNTTTCCAATNTTTGTCTTCTCTTATGTCAGCATTTCTATTAATCCCGCTAAAACCATAGGGATTCGGGNGACCTTTAAATAGATGGAAAGGATAGCTATGTAACATGGTCTAATTATATATTAAATGGACCATTTTCTGCAAACCAACAAGATAGCTTTTTCAAAGCACCTAATAATTGAGACATAATAGACGTTGCTGGCTACTTGTATTGGACCCCATTTCCTATTTATATTTAACCTAGTTTTTCATCAAACATATTTTTCTTATCCCGACGAAAAAAGAGGTAATTTTAATGCTAGGCGTTCTTGTAAAAGAATTTACAGATTTCAGAAACTTAACCATCGAGGATTGCCCGAAACCAGAAATGGGACCGNTTGGTGTGAGAATAAAAGTTCAAGCGGCNGGCGTTAGTTTTGCAACCAGCCTTGTAGTTGCCGGNAAGTATCAGAGAAAGCCTCCNTTACCATTCATTCCAGGCACAGAATGTTCCGGTTATGTTATTGATATTGGNAGTNAAGTAACTGGCTTANAAATAGGCGATCGGGTTTGTGCCGTNCTAGACTGGGGCGGACAAGCTGAGGAGGCAGTTGCCCATTCAAGTAATGTATTTAAAATCCCANAAGAATTACACTTCAATCAGGCAATATGCTTTACCAATTCNTATTTGACATCNTACGCNGCATTAATATGGCCTCACCTTCTTCAAGTCAAAGACGGTCAATTTGTTCTTATTCATGGTGCTACAGGTGGAGTTGGCATAGCCGCTATAGAGATTTCAAAGATCAAAGGCGCGACGGTAATTGCTACCGTNGGCAGCGAAGATAAGAGAAAAATAGCAGAAGAGCATGGAGCAGACTTTACCATAAATTATAATGATGGGGGTTTTAGGAAAAAAGTTTTAGAACTGACTGATAACTTGGGTGCGGATGTCATTTACGANCCAGTCGGGGGCGATGTTTTTATTGAATCATTGAGGTGTATTGCTCCAGAGGGCAGNATAATGCCGGTCGGNTTTGCCGCAGGNANTATACAACAAATACCTGCCAATATTCTCTTGGTNAAAAATATNACAGTNACTGGACTAAATTTGGGTTACTACTTCGGCTGGAGCCCGGTTGATATGCGAGTGCATTTTTCTGAACAAATGAAAAATAGTATGGCAGAATTATTTCATTGGTATGTNAACGGGCTNATAAAGCCACGTATAAGCCACTGCTTTCCTATCCAACAATTTCAAGAAGCGATGGGAACTGTACTTTCTCGCAAAGCTCTCGGAAGAGTNGCTCTTGTTATGGACGAAGAAGCAAAGCGTTTAAAAATATCTCCACNTGGATTGGAAACCTTATGACATCGCCGCTNTTTGAGAAACTTNAACTCCGAGGCCTGACTTTAAGTAATCGAATTATTGTCGCACCTATGTGCCAATACAGCGGATCCNGTGGCTCGCCCACTGATTGGCACTTGATACACCTAGGTCAGTTAGCACAATCGGGGGCGGGATTACTAATCTTTGAGGCGACAGCAGTGGAACCAAGAGGACGAATTACCCATGGCTGTCTNGGATTATACGACGATGAAACCGAAGCCAATATGGCCAAACTAGTCAGGGTCTGCAAACAATTTGGAAATACTCCACTTGCNTTGCAGTTAGGNCATGCCGGTAGAAANGCTTCAGCTCATCCACCTCAATCGGGAGGGAAGCCATTATCGCTAGAGGAAAATTCATGGGAAACTATCGGCCCTTCGGATATTCCCTTTGGAAATGACTGGCCTAGACCTGTTTTAATGACGCGTAAAATAATGGACCAAGTCACTTATGCTCACACCGAAGCAGTAAAGCGCTGCGAACGAATAGGTTTTGACGCTATCGAATTACACGGAGCCCATGGCTATCTGATAAGTTCATTTCTTTCACCAATTGCTAATCGTCGNGATGACGAGTACGGAGGGGACATCAGCAACAGAATGCGGTATCCGTTAGAACTATTTTCCAATATGCGAGATGCCTGGCCTGACGATAAGCCAATGGGCGTTCGGTTCAACGGGACGGATTGGGATGATCAGGGGCTCACGACGGAGGATGCCATTNCCTTTGGCAACGCACTAAAGAATATGGGTTGTGACTTTTTTGATATATCGGGCGGGGGCAATAACATGGCGCGGCCTCAGGTAGGGCCAGGATATCAGGCCCATCTTGCAAAAGCCGTAAAACAAGCCACTAACATTCCCACTATGGCAGTTGGAATGATAAGAGATCCAAAACTAGCAGAAAAACTTATTTCCGAGGGTTCATGCGATATGATTGCTTTGGCGCGTGGACTTCTTTATGAACCGCGGTGGCCATGGCGTGCTGCATTTGAGTTAGGCGAAGACGTTTTTTATCCAGAGCCATATAAACGCGCGAANCCTNATCTTTGGCCGGAAGCTTTTTCNAANAANANAGGTGATGGGNGCATCATTCAGGACTGGGAAGTTGGCGCNGCTCCNCATATTATGGTACCAAAGNATAGTTAANGGTATNGNNTTTCTTTTAANCATGTCGCTGGNNACNNANNANCTGAGCANCCAGAAAAATAAATAGTGGACCCGCNNCCTTTTAATCATCAATATATAACCATACATNTAAGGATAAAACANCAAACGGAGTGACGNTTGTTTTTCTACNATNATTAGATAAGTTGGAATAATTTTGCCCTTAACTCATTTGNCCATATTAGCCCTGATCCAGGGNTTGACTGAGTTTCTCCCNATTTCTTCGTCAGGNCACCTTATCATTTTCCCGAAATTATTGAATTGGCATGATCAAGGAATTACTATTGATGTCGCCGTCCATGCCGGCTCCCTCTTGGCTGTCCTCATTTTTCTTTGGCGAGATATTGGACGTATTTTAGTAGAGCTGAGTCATCTTGNGAGGCCTACAGGTNNATCAGANCCTCCCCTACTTTATTTATTANTAGTTGCATCGGTCCCTTTGATATTGGTTGGCCTTCTAGTTTCGACGGTAATGCAAGAATTCACAAGAAGCATAGAGGCTATAGGTTGGGCGACACTTATATTCGGTATTCTGCTTGGAATTTCTGATCGAGTAGGTATGACCCTTAACAGATTTCAGCATATGAAATATTTTGATGCCATTTTAATTGGTCTTGCCCAAATAACGGCGTTAATTCCTGGAGCTAGTCGAGCCGGAGTTNCGATTACCGCAGCTCGCTTTTTGGGCTATGAGAGAGCTTCGGCCGCCCGTTTTTCCCTCCTACTCGCAATACCGGCTATATTAGGCGCTAGTTTGTTAAAAGGCCTAGAAATATTTTTGTCTAATGATATTAGCTTAGGAATTGATTTTTTAATCGCGGCNGGTATCTCCTTTTGTGCNGCGCTCGCATCCGTCTCAGTCATGATGAAGTGGCTAANTAGAGNAGGGTTTATGCCTTTTGTTATATATCGGCTNATTTTGGGGACATNATTACTCGCGTGGGTATATTTATGACTGGGTATTTATACGGGAACGGTTATACCTACCACCTGGTTTAAACCGATCCAAATAGGTTGGTAAGATTACCTCACATGAGACCGGTGAAATATTTAAATCCTGGAATGTAAGTGCCTCCTCCGATACTACATTATCCGTTTTCAAGAGTTCCACTTGGTCGCGAGTAAGAGGAGGATTAGGCAGAAGTTCTAAAACATTTGCCTGCAGCCTAGCTAGAGAAAAGGGAATGCTAATGAGCTTTCGTTTTCTTAGAGTGTGACTTGCCAGCAATTCTAATAGTTCTCTAAAAGAGTAAATTGAGGGCCCCCCAAGCTCAAAGTTTTTCCCCGCTTTACTAGAATCTTCAATTGCAACCATTATGGCTGACGCAACGTCTTGAACATAAACGGGTTGGAATTTAGTTTTTCCTCCACCTATTAATGGTAGAACCGGTGCGAAGGCTGCCAAATTTGCAAATCGGTTAAAAAAATTATCATCGGGTCCAAAAATAATGCTTGGACGTAGAATCGTCGTCTTTTCGAATTCATCTCTTATATGGCATTCTCCCAAGCCTTTGGATGAAGCATATATTGATTTCGATTTTATATCTGCACCAATTGCCGATATGTGCACTAACGATTTAATTCCCTTTTCTCGAGCTATCTTTCCCACTATCAATGGGCCATTTGCTTGGGCTGTTTCGAATGTATTTCCTCTAGTTTCATGTAAAATTCCAACAAGGGACACAACATGGTCAGCGCCCTCTAATGCGCGGGACATTTGATCGTAATTTGCAATATTTACTTTAATTAAATTAACTTGGCCTATGTCACCCATGGACCGCAGAAACTTTGCAGACTCGGTATCGCGACAACCAACCACAACTCTTGCACCCCTTTTGCAAAGTTCACGAACTACGTTGCGACCTACAAAGCCTGCTCCCCCGATAACAGCTACAACTTCATTTTTCATCGCCAATTCCCCCAAAACCATGCATTACACGCATTAAAATTTTATTCTGAAAATATGTACCAAATTAAATAAATAAGGCATTTTTAAACTGAAATCCATTAAGTTAAGTAGTGTTAACACAAGTTAATCAAAAGTGTTGACCATTAATATATTTATAACGAGTATAACGAACCGTGGCCCAGGTGGCGGAATTGGTAGACGCGCTGGCTTCAGGTGCCAGTAACCGAAAGGTTGTGGAAGTTCGAGTCTTCTCCTGGGCACCATTTAAATCACTAACATATTGATATTACTGTATTTATTCGGATTAATTCGATTAGGGTAGTAATTTCGGGTGTTAAATCAGGTTCCTTATACATATAAGAAGCGCGGAATATTCTATTATAACCGGATGGTTCCAAGTGATCTCGACGATCATTATGGATCTAGGAGAATTAATTTCTCTTTGAGGACTAAATCAATACGAACAGCCCGTCAGTCAGCTAGTTCTATTTCATTAAAACTTGAAGGTTATCGGCAATACCTTCGATTGCATGAGACTAATTTGCCAGGATCGAACCTTATTAGGACTAATAGTAGTAATAACAGTTCCTCCCCTACTCATCCCTTTTCAGACGCTGTTCAATTATATTTAAATCTTAAAGGTCTTAACAAAGCTAAAACATTCCATTCGGCTGCTAATAGAGCTTATTCTTATTTAACTCATTGTTGTGGGGATAAGGATCTGCGGGACTTTTGTCGATCTGATCCAACTGCATTTCGTGATTATCTTGT
>NZVJ01000079.1 GCA_002701455.1 Rhodospirillaceae bacterium | reverse complement strand
TTTATTGGAACATCTAGACCAAGACATTCAGAGGATATGTGTAAATGAAAGGTCAGAAGTCCAGAAAGTTCAAAAAGTCATAAAGGGTTTAGAGTTGGACAATCTGCCGCAAATTGAATTTGTTCAAGCTGGGGATGAATCTTTTGACCAAGAGGATTTGGAGGGACAATGGGATGATATCTTTTACCCAACAATAAACCTTGTTTCGGGTGGTAATATTATAATTGAAGAACTCTCTACAGTGACTTTTATTGATGTAAATAGCGGAGACAGATTCGCTCAGGTATCTAAGGAGGAGTTTAATCTTCAGATCAACATTGAGGCATTAGAAACTGTGTCGGCTCAGTTGAGGCTTAGAAATATAAGTGGCCAAATTTTTATAGACCTGTTGCCGATCAAGCGAAAAAAAAGTAGAGAAATACTGCAAGAGGCTATCTCAAGAATTCCAGGTTTTAATAATGAAGACGTAAAAGTTTTTGGGTTTTCCAGGCTCGGTTTGCTTGAAATTACACGAAGACGGGGGGATAGGCCTCTATCCGAATTACTATTTAAATCCTACCAGAGACAAAAAACACTCAGCACTATATGTTACGAGATATTATATAATTTAAAAAAGGAAATGCTTTCAAACCAAGGCAAGCCCTATTCAGTTTCTGTATCTCCTGGGATATTTTCAGAATTAAAAAAGAATATTCTTCAAGATGCTCTTAAGCAGCTACAAAAAGAGACATTCATTGAGATAAAAGTTACAGAGGACCCTAAATTGGAGACAGAAGAATACAAAATCGATTTAAAAAATTAGATCTTTTTTTAGAGTACGGGAGGAGAGAGTTCCTTAATATCCGATTCTATTAGGGGAGCTCCGGTTTTATTCTGTAATTCCATGAAGCTAATCTCATTTATTTTTTCTCTTACCTTTAACCCCTCAGACGTAATATCTATAACGGCTAAATCGGTAAAAATTGTATTTACAACTCCTTGGCCCGTGAGCGGATAGCTACATTCCTCCATAATCTTGGGGGTCCCATCTTTAGTGCAATGTTCTGTCATTACAAAAATGTTTTTGGCCCCTACGGCGAGATCCATCGCACCTCCCACACCCGGCGGTTTGGAATTGTCTAAAGTTGCCCAGTTGGCTAAATCCCCGTTTTTAGAAATTTGAAAAGCCCCAAGCACGCACAGGTCTATATGACCACCCCGAACCATAGCGAACGAATCTGTATGATTGAAATAACTACCTCCAGTCAATAGTGTGACTGGTTTTTTCCCGGCGTTAATTAAGTCGCCGTCCTCTTCGCTTTTTTCAGGCTGGGGCCCCATTCCAAGAATACCATTCTCACTATGGAAAATTATTTCCCTGTTTTCTGGAATATAGTTGGCTACTAATTCCGGCATGCCAATTCCTAAATTTACATAGCTACCATCTTCAATTTCTTGTGCTATGCGCCAGGCAATTTGGTTGCGGTTTAAAGGCATCTAGTTCTCCAGTTTTACTTCAAGGACTCGGTTAACAAATATACCAGGTGTCACAACATGCTCTGGGTCTATTTCTCCTAAATTTGTTATCTCTTGGACCTGGGCAATTGTTAAGTCTGCGGCCATCGCCATGGCAGGACCAAAGTTTCTCGCAGATTTATTATAAGTTAGGTTTCCCCACCTATCGGCAGTGTGTGCCTTAATGAGAGCTACGTCGGCTTTTAACGGTTTTTCAAATACATAGTCTTTGCCGTCAATTTGCCTGACTTCCTTATCCTGGGAAAGAAGTGTACCTGCAGAGGTGGGAGTAAAAAAACCACCTATACCTGCACCGGCTGCCCGCATACGTTCGCTTAGTGTTCCTTGGGGAACTATTTCCAGCTCAATTTTACCGCTCTCATATAACTCCTCGAAGATAAACGAGCCCGAGCTTCTGGGATAAGAGCATATAACCTTTCTTATGCGTCCTGCCTTCATTAGCGCAGCAAGACCAAATTCTCCCTCACCCGCGTTATTGGATACAACGGTTAAGTTGGTTGCCCCCTGATCTATCAAAGCCTCAATCAGTTCAACTGGAGAGCCCGCTTGTCCAAAACCACCTAGAAGTACGGTAGAGGAGTCAGCTATACCCTGTAGCGCTTCTTCAAAAGTATTTACTCGTTTGTCTATCATCTTAATTTCTAAAACCTGAACAACTTTATCGCGCAATATTCACTATTTTTAAAGCCATGGACAATTAAAAAAGTTATCATCTTAAAAAAATATACTGAAAAATCTTCCCAGTCCATTAAAGTAGAAGGTTCTACAATTTCTTAAAATTGGAGTTAAATGTATGATTAATGCTGGCATAGTGGGATTAGGTTGGTGGGGATCCCATATTTTATCTACTGTACAGGGTAAAAGTGATAAGTTGAAGTTTGTATCTGCCGTCGAGCCGCAATTTGATGAAACTTCAGAAATCATCATTAAAAATGATTTAAAACTCCAACCTGATCTCGATACCTTGCTCAAGGACGCCAATATTGACGCAGTCGTATTGGCTACACCTCACTCCCTGCATGAGGAACAGATTTGCAGTGCAGCAGCAGCCAGAAAGCATGTTTTTTGTGAAAAACCGTTAGCTTTAACAAAAGAAAGCGCTCAAAAATCTATAGATATGTGTGAGAAGGCCGGTGTTGTATTGGGTGTAGGTCACGAAAGGCGTTTTGAGGCTTCAATGAGGGAAATCAAAGAGTTAATTTCAATTGGAGTACTTGGGGAAATTATGCACGTAGAGGCTAATTTTTCTCATGATATGTTATCTAATTTGCCTCCTGGCAGTTGGAGAGTGTCTGAAACGGAGAGCCCGGCTGCCGGGATGACAGCCACCGGAATACATTTGACGGATGCATACATAAATATGTTTGGGAAGATAAAAGAGGTTTACGCAGCCACAGCTTTACGCAACCCAGCTAATCAAAACGGGGATATATTATCTTTTCATCTAAAGTTCGAAAGTGGGGTTACGGGTTATTTTAACTCTGTATTAGAAACTCCTCTTTACATACGCTTTTGTCTATTTGGCACCAAGGGGTGGGTAGAGGCAAAAAACTACCACCATCCCAGTAACCCAGGGCCTACATACCTAAGCATTTGCAAAAAACCGGGTGAAATCGAAGAAAAAGAATTAGACTGGGAGGATTCTGTGCTGATGAATTTTGAAGCTTTTGCAGATGCGTGCCTGGGTAATCAGGAGTATCCATTTTCTAATGAAGAAAAGATCCAAAATATAGAAGTATTTGAGGCTATTTGCCTTTCTGCTAGAAAAGGTAATGTGGTTGTTATTTAGTCTAATTAAGGTTTTTATAAATAAGAATTAAAATAACCGCATATTAGAAAGCTGGGTAAAAACTATTTTTGAAAGTTTANATGATGACAACTAAAACAATTCTTACTTGTGCACTAACTGGATCTGTTACACCCCCAAAAAAGCACTTGGGTTTGCCTATTACGCCCAAAGAAATTGCAGAGTCTGGCATCGAGGCCGCAAAAGCAGGCGCCGCCATTGTACATATTCATGTACGCGACCCNGAAAAGGGAATACCCAGTATGGATCCGGAATTGTATAGGGAAGTGGTTGATAGAATTCGGGATGACGGCACAGACGTAGTTATTAACCTTACCTGTGGTCACGGGGCGCGTCTTAGGCCAAGTGACCCCGACGCCAACGATGCAAGTGGTACATCAAATGTACAGACACCTGTAGTTCGAATGAGACATATAGAGGAAAACAAGCCAGAAATTTGTACATTGGACTATGGAAGCATGAACTTTGGTGATTTTGTGATTATCAACACTCCCGAGCATCTCAAGCGTATGGCAGAAATTGCCAAGAAGGTGGGCAGTAAGCCGGAATTAGAGGTGTTTGATACTGGTCATTTGAGGCTTGCAAAAAAAATGATAGAGGAAGGTATAATCGATAAACCACCGTTGTTTCAGATCTGCCTAGGTATTCCCTGGGGGCTTGAACAAAACTCTGAAAGTATGATTTTTATGCGCGATGCTTTACCAGAGAGCTCTCATTGGGCATCTTTTGGGATCGGTCCAGGAGAGTTTCCGATGCTTGCTCAAGCGGCATTGTTGGGCGGCCATGTGAGGGTAGGGATGGAGGATAATCTGTATCTTGAGAAAGGGGTGCCGACACCAAGTAATGCCGCTCTGGTTGAAAAGGGGATAAAGGTTTTGCAGACACTGGGAAAAGAGCCTGCGAGCGCTCAGGAAGCTCGTGAAATTTTGGGATTAAAAAAATTAGTGAACTAATGCAATAAAAATTAATCAAACTGAAACCCGGCAGTCATGAGTTTTAACTGGGGAAAATAAAAAGATTTATAAGGCTATCAGAATCTTATTTTCACACCTTTTGAGATGGGCCATAATACAGCCCAAGTAATTGTTTATTACAGTTTTATTGCGGTTTCATTACATTTTTTATGATTTATTTTATTTATTTAATATTTATAGTNAAAATCATTGTGTGATAATTATTTAAGTATTAGTTAAAGAAACTGGGGTAGGTTTAATGGAAACTGAAGTTCGATTTTCCATCAACAAAAAGAATAAGAAAAGTGTCCAGAAGTGGCTATCACAGCACAAACAGATATTCCAGAATAGCGAGACGGTCTATTTCGATACGTCAAAGAACGCACTTCGTGATGCTGGTGTCGAGTTACGGCTACGCCGCAATGGAAAAGGTATCAAACAAACGATTAAATCTGTTGGGCCGAACGGCTCTTTATTCACGCGAACTGAATCAGAAATTCAACTTTCTGATTTTGAGCCTAAGCTAAGTCATCTCAAAAAATTTCTAACGCGCGAAAAACTATGCCGGATCGATTTCGCTCGTTTGCGGCCGGCTTTTCGAACAAAGGTCAACCGGACCATCATTAACAATCCGACCAAAAATGGAATGGTCCAAAGTGTTTTTGATGTTGGGGAAATTAAGGCCGATGCCGAGACGCAAGAAATTATGGAAGTCGAGCATGAGTTGAAACAGGGTAGTACGGATACGTTGTTGGAGACCTGTCACGAATTTCTCGACCGGGTGCCGTGTTCAATCGGCTTGGAAGGAAAAGCGGCGCGCGGATACCGGTTGGTGACGGGCGAGTACCCGGAACCGGTATTCGCTTCAAAAATCTCGATTTCACCGGATCTACCTCTGCCCAAGGCGATGCGAGAAATTCTCCAAACGTCGTTTCAGCACGCGATGACAAACCTTCCGGTATATCTTCTTACCGGACATCCTGAATCTGTGCACCAGTTTCGCGTTGGCTTGCGTCGTCTTCGCGCTGCTCTTTCAGCATTTGCACCGATATTGCACTTGCAAAACTCCGGCGGGCTAATACTACAAATGAAATCGATATTCAACGATTTCGGTAGTTTACGCGATGCCGATGTTTTTCTCGATGAAACTCTGGCGGCCTTGAAGAATTCAACGATCCCTTCAAGCTACTATTTAATACTTCAGGAACAAGTGCAGCAATTTCGCGATCAGCGCTTTCAAGAAGCCAGGGATACCTTGGAGAGCACGGATTTTGCCCGCTTCATCATCGATATGAATTCCTGGATCGACAGCGAAGAATGGCTCGCCCAGCGGCGGCCGATTGACCAACTTATGTTTGAGCGACCTATCGGGGTATTTGCCGAAAGCCGGATACAGAAAATGAATCAAAAACTCCTAAAAGCTGGGCGTCGTGCCGAAGTCGGCGATTTAGAAGATTGGCACCGCCTTCGTATCATGACCAAAAAAGTGCGTTATGCCAGCGAGCCACTGTTAGGAATTATCGGTGGAAAAAAAGGCCCATCCTTCGCGAAAAGCCTTTCAAAACTTCAGGATACTTTAGGCAAGTTGAATGACTTGAATAGTATTGAGACATTTCTGGCGCAAGTCTCTCTCAATGTTGAACGGACAGATCGCCAAGCCTTTAACGAAGCTGCTGCCTTTTGCGTGGGCTGGGGGGCGGCCAGTGCAAGTACTGCCGTTGACAATCTCCAGCCTTCGTGGCGCAAGTTTAAAATGCACATGCGAAAAACCTGGAGCTGATTTATGGCGGGCAAAATCTGTGTTATCAATGCAAAAGGTGGCTGTGGGAAAACGACAATCTCGACGCATCTCGCCGCGGCCTTGGCCAGTTCCGGGCTCAAGACCGCATTGGCAGATTGGGATCGACATCGAGGTGCGACCCATTGGATCAAGCAACGCCCTAAATCGGCCCCAAATATTGAACTAGCTGATTGGCACAAATCCTTTGGAAAAGTTCCCAAAGGGATACAGCAGATTGTAATTGACTGTCCGGCCTCGCTGAAAAGTAAGCGGGTGCGGCAGGTAGCGGAAGAGGCAGACGTTATTGTCGTACCAATCCTGCCGTCGATTTTTGATGAATACGCGACAAAACTTTTCCTGCGCGACCTAGCGGAAATCAAAAGAATCCGTAAAAAGCGCAAAAAGGTATTGATGGTATCCAATCGCCATAGAGCCAATTCGGTGGCATCGCGCCGTCTCGATGATTATCTTGAGAAACTCGGCCACCCGGCCAATCATCATATCAGTGATCGCAGTATTTATCCGCAATTGGCGGCCCAGGGTTTAACAGTTTTTGACTTGGAAACAAAACCAATGTTTGAGCGTCAAATGGAATGGCTGCCGCTGGTGCGGGATATTGAAACCTCCGTCCAATTGCCTGACCTCAAAAAAGGTAAGTCAAAGAAACTAAAAAGTTGACTGTTTAAGTAGTAGGTATGGGTGAAGAACAAATCATCGAGCAATCTGCAGTATTCGCCTATCGCAAGCATAAGGGAAATTTACAGATATTGCTTGTGACGTCGCGTGATTCACAGCGTTGGGTGTTACCTAAAGGTCACGTTAAAGAGGATTTATCACCGCGTGAATCTGCCGCTTTGGAAGCTTATGAAGAAGCGGGAATTAAAGGCAACACCGCCAAAAAACCGATTGGCTATTACGGTTATGTTAAAACAGTTCAGAAAGGCGGAAATTTCTGCCGAGTTTCCGTGTTTCCCATGAAAGTTTCCCATTTACTCGACAAATGGCCAGAGATGGATATCCGCAAACGGAAGTGGATGGCAATTGGAGAGGCCATTAAAATCGTCGATGAAAAGCAACTTAAAAAATTGATTGACCAGTTTTACAAAGAGATAAAAATCAAGTAGAGCCGATCGTCTGGCAGCGCCGTGGTGGATTGCTGAAAGGTTATTTCCCGAAAAAATAGTGCCTCATCGGAAGTTGGTTGATCCAATTGTAGCTGAATTCGCTGAGTATCAGGTTTTTTCGTTTGGCGACTAGGCTGGCAACAAGACCTTTATGGTGGCGCTCCCAGCTTCAATCGAAAGTGGAAGATTAGCGACGATATCTCCGTCTGCCTGGGCAGGCTGGTTTATGTCGCCATCGATTTCGAGGTATTTTCCCGATATTACCTCCACATCCGGGTAATACGGGAGGCGTCCGCGAACCAATCCTAAGGCATATCGAAAAGCGTTCCAGCCGCCTTGGGATTTAAAAATACAAACTTTTAAATCGTCTTCGAATACACTCGCTTGTGGTGCGCAGACAAACTTACCGCCATAAAAATGACCGTTAGCAACCACCACTGATGCCGCTCCGTGAATGATGCCATCTATTGATACTGTGTAAGTAGGCAAGCGATATCTAAAAAATCCCACTAAGGTTTTCCAAACATAAGCAAGTTTTCCAAATCGTCGTTTTAACGGTGGTGACACGTCCGAGACAACTTGGGCATCAAAGCCGACACCGGCCATTTGAATAAAAAGGCGATTATCAACCGTTCCCAAATGAACTTTTTTCAAACAGCCGGATCGAACGACATCGGCACATTTTTTTATGCTTAAATTCAGCCCAATTTCAAAAGCAAATACATTTGCCGTTCCCAGAGGTAAGATGGCTAATGGAATTTGTTTGTTGATATCGTGACACGCTAATCCGTTCATAATTTCGTTAATGGTTCCGTCACCCCCGGCAGCAACGACGCAATCTATTTTCATATCAGCGCAGTTCATTGCAAATTGCTCGGCATCTCCACGTGCTGTGGTTTCTAAAACCGAGACGGAACAACCACTGGATCGCAACAGATTTACAAATCCATTCAGCTTTCTACGGCGGCGCCATCCGGCAGTCGGATTGTAAATGATGAGAATTTTCTGAAATTTCATTTGATTTTCTAGTTATTGAACAAGATGTTAGGCGCTGCCCTTGATACCGCTGTTAATATTTCAAAAGTGTTACACTTTAATGGTGGTTTTATGAAAAGATGCCGCGAAAACCCACTTTTCGCGCAATACGGTGAAACGGTCATAAATCTGCAATAAACATTCTTATAGTTGGCCTTAGATTTACTGTACTTGAGGGCTATTTAGGCTGGCATCATGGATATTGCGACAAAACCCGTTTTAGAATATCGCACTATTTTCATCTCCGATATCCATTTAGGGACGAAGGGTAGTCAAACGGAGATGCTGCTAGATTTTCTAAAAAATACAGAATCAAAACATTTATATCTCGTCGGAGACATCATCGATGGATGGCGCATGAAACGAAGTTGGCATTGGGACCAACACCACAATGATGTCATTCAAAAATTATTGCGAAAAGCACGCAAAGGGACAAGACTCACCTATATCCCTGGCAATCACGATGAAAACTTTCGGGATTTTACCGACTATCGTTTCGGTAACGTCTCAGTGTTGAATGAAACCATCCATCATGCTGTAGATGGTAAAAAATTTCTGGTCCTTCATGGCGATCAATTTGATGGCATTGTGCTCTATGCCAAATGGCTCGCCTTTATAGGTGACCATGCCTATATCTTTGCACTTTTTTTAAATCATTGGCTCAACCGGATGCGTCGATTTTTCGGATTGCCGTATTGGTCTTTGTCGGCTTATCTCAAACACCGGGTTAAAAACGCTGTCAAATATATCAGCAGCTTTGAAAATGCCGTAGTCAATGCCGCCCGGAGCAAAGGCATGGATGGTGTTATTTGTGGGCACATCCATACAGCTGAAATTCGTGACTATGATGGTGTGCTTTACATGAATGACGGCGATTGGGTCGAAAGTTGTACGGCACTCGTCGAACATTTCGATGGCCGATTTGAAATACTCAACTGGTCTCAGATCGCTCATCAGCAAAAGAGTGAGGCAGAGATTTGCGACTCGTAATTGTTTCAGACGCCTGGCGTCCTCAAGTTAATGGTGTTGTACGAACGTTAGAAACACTTACCGCAGGATTGCGGGCCAAAGATTGGGAGGTAAGATTAATTACGCCGGATTTGTTTAAAACCGTACCTTGCCCAACCTATCCCGAAATTAGATTAGCTTTATTTCCCGGTCGTAAAATCGGAAGTATCATTGAAAACTTTAGACCCTGCGCAATTCATATTGCAACAGAAGGCCCCTTGGGAATGGCGGCGAGGCGGTATTGTGTAAAGAAGAACCTGCCTTTCACCACGGCCTATCATACTCGGTTCCCAGAATATATTCATGCTCGCACTAGATTGTCGCTGTCTATTTCATATGCGGTGATGCAGTGGTTCCATGGCCGATCGCAAAGCGTCATGGTTGCCACTCAAACGATCGAAGACGAATTGATCTCTATGGGATTTAAGAACATCCGCCGTTGGAGTCGCGGTGTCGATCTAGATTTATTCAAGCCGCGGAATAAAGATTTCTTGTCTGACCCACGACCGATTAGCCTTTTTGTCGGTCGCGTCTCTGTGGAAAAAAATATCGAGGATTTTCTGTCATTAGATATTCCGGGAACCAAATATGTTGTTGGAGATGGTCCAGCGCTCAAGGTGCTTCGAAAAAAATACCCCGACGTTGTTTTTGCTGGGGTGAGAGAAGGTGAAGAATTAGCTCAATATGTTGCCGCCGCCGATGTTTTTGTGTTTCCTAGCCGGACAGATACCTTTGGCCTGGTTTTACTTGAAGCACTAGCAAGTGGGGTTCCTGTCGCTGCCTATCCCGTTCCGGGTCCATTGGATGTTATAAACGGGTCACCTGCGGGTATCTTGGATGAAAATCTGAAAAGTGCTGTTGCTCGAGCCCTGGTCGTGCCACCATCGATATGTCGCGAACATGCATCCAAATTTTCATGGGACAATAGCATCGCCCAATTTGAGAGCAATCTTACAGTCTTCTGACAGGTTTTACGGCTCCTTAACTTCCGCAGGCGGCGTGCGTGAGGTTTTATTTGCTGCATTGGCGACCGTTGTGGGTGTTTTAGTCGAGGTGCCGTTGATGCTCTCAGTTGTTCGCATCGTTAACCGGACAAAAAACTGGTATGAACGTGCCTAAACCAGAGGCCCCAATACCCAGACGTTATTGCTACTTTTAAGTCGCTATGTTTTCAAAGAAGATGTGATTCATTCTAGGGAGGTAAAAGATAATTGATCAGGGGTCATTTCCCATCGTGTCCCTTGTTCGTTAAATGTGGCGTGATGATGAGTGGCTAGAGCTTTGCGTTGTTGCCTAACTCCATCGGCAGATGCCCCCCAACAACTCCAAGCGAGTTCTTTTCGATCTGAAAAGTTCATTACCTCGATTGCATCGTGAAATGTAATATCGACCCCGAAACCTGGAAATCTTAACACCTGCCAGAGATGGCGAATAAGCGTATCTTCCCCTATCCAAGGAAATAATGAAGCATCATCGGGGTTCAGTGGACCTCCGTCGCTATAGCGCAGATATGAGATTGATACGGGTTGTACCTTGATCGTCTGAGATTTAGACAAATTAATCAGAGGCTGAAATAACGAGCTCTTGAACGGTATAACTTCAGAGCCATCGGAGCTTGTTCCTTCGGGAAATACACATATTTGCCGGCCGCTCTCAATGAAGCACTCAAGTTCATCTCTTTGTTTAGCTGTCTCCGAGCGTTTCCTTTTGATGAAAATAGTGCCTGCAATCTTGGATAAGTATCCGATAACAGGCCATTTTTCTACTTCGTTTTTTGCAACGAAAGTAATGTTGGATTGACCACCGATCACCAAAATATCCAAATATGAAATGTGATTTGATACCAGNCAATGTTTCCCGATAACGCCCCGTTGCAAGATACGGACTCCAATCAGTTTTTGCATTAGGAGAAACCAGGCGCGCACGATTACAGCACGACTTGAGGGAACCAATCGGCAAAAAATTATGAATGCAATCCATAAAATGACTGTCGAGGTTACGATTAGTAGAAGGCGATAAATTGCCCTAACGGTCATACGTTCACGCTCAATGTCTGCGAGTCTAATTGCTGAACTGTGTCGCTGTAATCGGTATGTCGACGATATTTTGACGGTACTATATCGGTTTCTACCAAAAGGCACACATCGACAGTATTAAAATCGGCATCTATAACTGCGCCATCTCCTACCACGCCGCCTAGCCTCAGGTACCCCTTGATAAGTGGGGGCATTTCCCGCATTGCTTGGCGCAGGTCCAGTTGGTCTGCCTCTACCATTCGCATGTCCAAATATCTCTCAGGGAGAGCGCGAGGCCTCCACTGCGTAGGAGCAGCGCATTCAAATGCTAGGTATGAGAGCGCGGTTGAAATATCCTGAAGTTCGGTACCAGGAAAGCTTGCGCATCCAAACATTATACGAATGTTATTATCTTCAAGGTATTTTGAAATTCCAGACCAAAGCAGCTGCAGCACCGCTTTGTTTCGGTATGATGGATTTACACAAGACCGACCAAGCTCAAGTTTTTCTCCCGATAGGTTGTTTAACGGAGTCAGATCAAATTCAGAATCTGAATAATAACCGATAGTGTCGGATGCCTTACTAGAACGAAGAAGTCTATAAGTGCCGACGACCGCTTCGTCCCGCTTAGCCTCTTTGTGATCGATTACGATGAGGTGATCGCAGAAATCGTCGAACCTATCGATATCTCGGCCTTCTGTCTGCGGGAAACTGGCTGTTTTAGCACCCATGTCCTGGTGAAAAACTTTATACCGGAGAGCTTGTGCCGCGTGTATCTCGCGCTCTGAATCGGCCAGTCGAACCTCTAACGCGCAATCCATATTTTGTGTCATATAAATGATCTCCTTCAATATGTGCTATAAATTTATGCTTCGGTACCAAAAAGTGATGACATATTTGTGTCAGAAAAAAGAATAAAATTTAACACGAGAAATTTGTGGTTATGTATCATCATCGGTGTTAACAACACTTTCGTTTTCATACCTGTCCACACAACTTCTGAAGAGTCATTCATCCCCTTCATCAGCAGAGATTTGAACACCTTCCAATTTAGATTACGGTTTTATCCACGTTTACTAGACTCCATAAGAGAGTCCTGATTCGTATCTGAGTATGTAAAGGTAATCTGAGTCCAGAAATAACTAAAACTCACTGAGCAAGCTCTCTGGACACCCAATGGAAAATAGGGTTATTTCTTCAGTTCTTTTCTAAATGCAATAAAAATTAATCAAACAGATAAACTTTGATAACTAGCTTCCTTTTACAAGTTGCTCGAGCATTTCGTAGGGTTGGGCGCCTACTACTCCCCTACCCTTGTATACAAACGTCGGAACACCTGTTACCCCATAGCTCCTCGATTTTTCCCAATCTTTATCTATTGCCTCAGAATAGCTTCTACTCTTAAGCACTTCNGATACTTCATCTACGGGAAGACCGCATTGGGATGCAATATCTAGCAACACCTGATCTTCGCCAATATTTAGGCCTTCGACAAAATAAGCCCTATAAAGCCCCATATGTATTTCCTGATAGTCATTTCCGTGGTTGAGCTGATCGTCTGCCCACTTTCCTATTTCTTGGGCCTTTCGACTATTGTAGGTGTGTGTCCTTTTTCCATATTCTAGGCCCTCTGCCTCCGTGAGGGCTTTCATTCTCTGGAAGTTGCCATCTATGTCATAATCCCGGCCTCTAAATAATTCTTCAAGCGTGAGCCCAAACTCTGGAGTGTCCGGGTGCAGCGGAAAATGAATTAATTCTACTTTCAAGTTGTAATTTGTTTTGAGTTTTTCAATACGCCCGGTACAGAGATAACACCATGGTCAAACGTAATCACTGAAAATTTCTATCGTTTCCAAATCTGACATTTTAGACTCCTAAGGGCAATAAGATGACATTTGATTGTGATTATAACAACCGCATTTAAATAATTAGAAAATTAGTTTATTATAATATCATAAGGATAGGCCTAATTATTTTAAAGTGAGGATACAGTTGTGTCAGTTCAGGAAACAATTGAGTTAAAAATAGTAGATGCCATTAAGATCTCGGGTTTGGAGGTGTTGAATGAGAGCCATATGCATAATGTGCCTCCTGGTTCAGAGTCTCATTTTAAGGTCATTATTATTTCTGATGATTTTGTTGGTCAAAGTTTAGTTAAACGCCATCAAAAAATTAATGAGTTGTTGGCTTATGAACTTTCAAATGGCGTTCATGCTTTATCTATACAAGCAATGACTGCAGAAGAATGGACTAAAAAAGGTGAAAAAGTCATGCCTTCACCAAAATGTTTAGGTGGGGGTAAGGGGGCAAGCCACTAGAAATCCTGTTAGGCATTAATCTAGTATTGTTTTGCTTCACTTAATTGACCTTTTGCCGTACGCAAGGCCTATTTAGAACAGTGGTTATAAAGTTTGAAGGGGCATGGACAAAAAGAAAGAAGAATATTATCCAATATTTGAAATTGAAGTAGGCAAGGATCGCGGGGCAATTGGCATTTCCTTTTGTCCTGGAATAAAGGATCCAGAGCCTTCTATAGGTGCNAGGGATCGGAATATTGATAATGATGTAGGTAAAATAGCNGACTGGGGAGCCGCNGCCATTGTAACCCTTATGGAGAGTGNAGAGCTTATAANATACGGCGTAAGTAATATTGGCGAGACTACACTACGCAATAATATGCTTTGGTATCACAATCCAATAAAGGATATGGAAGTACCAGATAAAAAGTTTGAGAACCGATGGGAAGAGATAGGGCCGCTACTGAGATCTTTTGTTGGGAGTAAAAGAAATATTTTCATTCATTGTCGTGGTGGATTTGGTCGGTCAGGTCTAATCGCCGCCCGTTTGCTTGTTGAATTTGGTTACCCCGCTATAGAAGCTATTAGAAAAGTGCGAGATGTAAGGCCGGGATCACTTGAAACGATCGAACAGGAAAANAACGTAATTGCTTTTTCTAAAGGGATTTAAAAAAATTACNAAAGGNTTATAATTTTGTTGGTTATAGACATGGAGTGCTGAAGTTAATGGTGTCAAAAGTGAAGAGTGAGGAAAACATACCTTCTTTTTATGATACATTTTCTCTGCTTGAGGGGGTCTTGGATCCTGTGATTGTAGTAGCCCCAGGAAGAACAATTATTTATGCCAATACGCCAGCTGAACAAGCACTAGAAAATCTAAAACTAAATGAAAACCTGTCCATAAGCTTAAGGCACCCGGAAATATTGCAATCAGTAGACGCCGTACTGGGCGGGGAAGACGAGAAATTGGGGGAAATAACATTCACCTCACCCATTCCTCGAACCTTTGAATTTCAGGTTAAAATGATAAATATTTTTGTTGAAGAGCAGGGGTTAGCTATGCTCGCTATGCGAGATATCACCTATTTAAAATCTGCAGACCAAATGCGCCAAGATTTTGTAGCAAATGTTAGCCATGAACTGCGCTCACCGATTTCATCTCTGGTGGGCATTATTGAAACACTAGAAGGTAGTGCCAGTAAGGACCCGGTCTCGCAAAAAAGATTCCTAAANATTATGAGCGAGGAAGCAGCGCGTATGTCTAGATTGATTGACACCCTGCTCTCCCTATCTAGGGTCGAGGTTACAGAGCACGTTCCACCAGATGAGAAAATAAAGTTACCTGATATTGTTGGCAGCGCTGTTGAAATTTTAAGGGGGATTGCATATAAAAAAAATATGACCATCCGGTTTGAAGAAAAACCTGAACTTTTTGAAATATTGGGAGACCAAGACGAACTGATGGAGGTCTTTATAAATTTGATTGATAATGGGATTAAGTATGGCGATGAAAACTCAGAAATTGAANTATCAATAGAAAAAGTAGATAGGGTGCCAGAAACCGACATGCCAGGTGTGTGTATCAGTTTTAAAAACAAAGGGGACGGCATTGATGAAGAACACCTCCCCAGGTTAACGGAGCGTTTTTATAGGGCTGACAAAGCCCGCTCTCGAAACACGGGTGGGACTGGACTGGGNCTTGCTATAGTTAAGCACATAGTAAGTCGCCATCGGGGACACTTGGCGATAAAGAGTTTTCCAGGAGATACTACCACCATTAGTGTTTTTTTGCCTCTATACCTTGAATAGTATGAGGTTGTAATAAAACTGTCATAAAAACTTCATAAAGAAGTTTCTCTAAATAGATAAAAGTGTAAACAATGTTTAATAAAAATGTAGCTTCATGAGTGCATGTTGCACCCCAATGAAAAAATGTTTTTCGTTTATTACACAGCATGAAATTAATTAGGAGGTTTAGAAAGAGATGAAAAAATATAAATTTGGGTTAATAGCAATTTTTTGCTCATTTTTTGCAGGTAGTTTAGAAGCGCGTGATCAAATTAAAATAGTTGGATCCTCTACAGTATTTCCCTACGCCACTGTTGTGGCAGAGAGGTTCGGAAAAACTGGCTTTAAAACACCTGTGATCGAGTCAACGGGTACAGGCGGGGGAGCAAAGTTATTCTGTGCCGGCGTCGGTACGAGCCATCCCGACATCACAAATGCTTCGAGGGCAATGAAATCCAAAGAGAAAGCACTTTGTAAAAAGAACGGTGTCAACGAAATAATTGAAATCACCGTGGGTAATGATGGCATTACTCTAGCGTTTTCCCGCAAAGCAAAGGCGGTTAATTTTACAAAAGCCCACCTTTGGAAGGCCCTAGCTAAGGAAGTAGCGGTTGGCGGATCGTTAAAGCCAAACCCTTACAAGAATTGGAGTGATATTGACCCAAGTTTACCTAGCTATCCCATAAAGATAATGGTCCCACCAGGAACTTCCGGTACCCGCGATGCTTGGAATTCACTTGTCATGAAAAAAGGAATAGACAAAGCTAGTAAGGCTGCTGGAGCAAAATACAAAGCTCTTCGTGAGGATGGTGCGGCCATCGAGGTTGGTGAGAATGATTCGTTAATTATTCAAAAATTAGTCCAAGACCCTCAGATGTTTGGCTTCTTTGGTTTCAGCTATTTCTTGGCGGCTAAAGATAAGCTACAAGCAGCGAGTATTGATGGCGGACAACCAAGTCTCTCATCTATTCAAGATTACAGCTATGCAGTGGCTCGGCCGCTTTTCTTTTACGTTAAAAAAGCCCACATCGGCGTAATTCCGGGCCTTCACGAGTTTATTAAAGAGTTTACCTCTAAAAAAGCTATTGGCGATACCGGATACTTGACCGATATTGGCTTGGTTCCGTTAGATTCGGGCAAATACAGTGTTAGCCGAAACAATGCTTTAAGTAAGACCCCAATGATGTAATTATATCCACGAGGTCTAAAAATAGAGGGAGGGAGATGCGATGACTTCCTCCCTCTCATTTTGCGAGAAAATTGAAATTAGGCTATGAACACGGTACTTATCATAATTATAATCTTACTAGCCTTAACCAGCTACTTTTTTGGTCGAAGGAAAGCCTATTCGATACAGGCGGGTGAGAGACTTAAAGCACTCCCAAAGTTTTACGGTTATTATCTGGCAATATGGTGCGCGGCTCCCGCTCTTATCCTTTTTTGTTTTTGGTCTATTTTTGAGCCAAACATAGTTAGATCGTTTATCTTATCAGATTACGCTGGTCAGAATTTATCCGGCAATCAACTTAATCTTTTGTATGAAAAGGTCAAAGCGCTAGCAGCTGGGACTTTTACCGGTGAAATCTCTAATTTTTTGGCAAATTCCGCGGAAAAATATGATGATATAACGACGATTGCCTC
This sequence comes from Rhodospirillaceae bacterium, assembly GCA_002701455.1. Classification (GTDB taxonomy): domain Bacteria; phylum Pseudomonadota; class Alphaproteobacteria; order Thalassobaculales; family Thalassobaculaceae. Next base: position 912 of record NZVJ01000079.1, on the reverse strand, counting down.
CACTGCCAAATTTACTATTGTACTGGGTGTTCTGATACTCACATTAAGTTATGGGTACACTAGGGTATCAAAAAACATTAGGACAAGAGAGCCTGCAGAAAAATTTATAGAATATTTGCTTCTCTTTGCTTCATTTGCGGCCGTTATGACGACGGTCGGAATCGTATTTTCACTTTTATTCCAAACTCTAAAATTTTTCCAAGTTGTAAATTTATTTGATTTTATTACTGGGACCCACTGGTATCCGGCTAAAACCTTTGTCAGAGATGGAATGCCAGATCCTGAATTACTGAAAGATGCTTTTGGTGCCGTTCCGCTTTTCGCTGGCACTTTCTTTATCGCCTTTATCGCAATGTGTGTGGCAATCCCTATCGGTTTGCTGTCGGGGATCTATGTAGCGGAATATGCATCAAGACGGTTTAGAAAATATGCAAAACCGACGATTGAGATTTTGGCTGGCATCCCAACAGTAGTTTACGGTTTTTTTGCTGCGCTTACGGTTGGCCCATTCTTGAAATCAGTTGGTTTCTCGCTCGGACTTGATGTTTCTGCTGAAAGTGCACTAGCTGCAGGCGGTGTAATGGGTGTCATGATAATTCCTTTTATTTCGAGCCTAAGCGATGACGTGATCACGGCAGTTCCACAAAATTTGCGCGACGGAAGCCTCGCACTTGGGGCTACTAAATCTGAAACAATCAAGAAAGTAGTTTTTCCAGCTGCTTTACCCGGCATTGTGGGTGCTATTCTCCTAGCCATCTCCCGCGCGGTTGGGGAGACAATGATCGTCGTCATGGCCTCAGGTTTGGCAGCAAATATTACATTCAATCCTCTGGATTCCACTTCAACTATCACGGCGCAAATTGTAACGATATTGATTGGAGATCAACAATTTGGCGATCCCAAAACGCAGGC
>NZVJ01000078.1 GCA_002701455.1 Rhodospirillaceae bacterium | reverse complement strand
CCGTCTGCCCCTAGTTTACTTACTAGACTATCTATTACTTTGCTTATCGAACGGGCATTATACCACTCTCCCTCTAATTCTTTAAACAGGTATGTTAGCTTATCTAATTTAATATTTTCGATAGCGCTTTTTAATGTAATTTCGTTCAATTTGTAGCGCTCTCCTTCATCTATCGTGAATGTAACAGCAAAGTTAGCCTGCCCCGGAATAAGCTCCGCAACCGTCGAAATAACTTTGAAATCAATAAACCCCCTATTTAAATAAAAACGACGTAACAATTCGCCATCAAAATTTAACCTGTCTGGATCATAGGTGTCATCGGAAGTTAAGAATCTCCAAAAAGCATCTTCTTTCGACTGAATAACGTCTAATAACACGGAGTCAGAGAACTTTTCATTTCCTAAAAACGAGATTTTACTTACCTTGCTGAGAGCCCCCTCATCAATTACAAAAATCAAGTCCACTCGATTTTGTTCGAGCATCACTAATTGTGGCTCAACCTTTACTCCAAACCGTCCACTTAATCGATAAATATCTATTAATCTCTGCGTATCTTGTTGAACTTTCGTCCGTGTAAAAACTAATCTTGGCTTAAGTTGCAGCTCTCGCTCCAGATCACCGGCTTCGATACGATTGTTACCTTCAAATATTACCCTATTAATCAATGGGTTTTCTTGAACAACTATTGTCAATATACCTTCTTGCAGAGCAACCTGTACATCAGCAAACAAGCCTGTATTGAATAGATTCTTTATAATCTCATTTAATTTCGATTCATTAAATTGATCTCCCAATTGAATTTGGCCAAAGGAAATGACTGTTTGAGGATCAACTCGTTTTGTCCCTTCGACTACAATCTCACTGATAACTCTCTCAAATGCCTGTACGTTCCCGTCATCTTCATGAAAAACATTAAAGAAATCGATGAATAGTATTAGAAAACCCAAAGAGACGATTTTAATAATTGACTTCATATCGTTAGATGGCACCCATTTCGCAATCAACATTCAACTCAAACCAATATTGGACCAAAACCCGGGCCAAATATCGTTCAAAGTGACGAAAACCATTAATACAATAACAATCCCAAGCCCAGCAACTGATGCTACTTCCTGCGCTCTCTGTCCTAGCGGACGCCCACGAACAAACTCAAGGAAGTAAAACAGCAAGTGTCCACCATCCAGAATAGGAATAGGAAATAAATTTATCAAACCTAAGTTGATCGACAATACAGCCATAAAATATATTAAGCTGCTCATCCCAACTTCAGCGACAGCACCAGATATTTTAGCTATGCGAATAGGACCACCTAACTCCTCTGTTCCCCTTGATCCAATTATAATTTGTCCCAGGTAGTTTAGTGTCTCACGTGATATTGACCAAGTCTCTATGACTGCCAGTTTAAAGGCACTAATTGGATCGTAAAGTTTGGTGGTAGTTTGCATACTGCTGACACCCAGCAAGCCTACCTTAATCATTGTGCCTGATGCATCACGCACTTCGGTGGGAGCGGGAACAACATCAAGTTCAATTTTTCTACCATCCCGTTCAATCAAGAATAAAAGATTTTTATTCGGATTCGGCCCCACAATACGCCTCAAATCATTGAACTTATTTATCTCAGTAGTATCCACACGCATTATTCTATCGCCGACCATTAGACCGGCTTGCTCAGCGGCACTCCCGTTAGCTATCTTGTCTATTACTGGCGGTGCGTATTTTTGTCCTATGATTGAGAAAAGGAGTGTCAATAGCATTATGGCAAATAAAAAATTTGCTATCGGTCCAGCCGCCACTATAGCCGTTTTTTTCCCAAGAGGCTTATGATGAAACGAAACAGCAACTTCTTCAGGGGTTAATTGATTGGAATTTAAAGATTTTGTGCTAGCTGGGTCTGCGTCCCCAAACATTTTNACATAACCNCCAAGAGGAATAGCGCATATTTTCCAACGTGTCAGCGATTTACCCGTCCAACCAATGATTTCCGGACCAAACCCTATAGAGAAAATTTGAACTCTAACGCCATTTTTTCTCGCTATTATATAGTGTCCCATTTCATGAACAAAAACTAGAACTGTNAGAACAATTAAAAAGCTTACTATAGCAGTAACGGTCATTCGAATTTACTTCCTTTTTAAGAAACAACCATTTAACAGACTGTGCACTGAAAGGTCTATGGCTCAAGAATAGATTCTGTATATTTACGAATTTCAGNATCCATAAAGATGACCTCCTCTATAGACTTNGGAGCAGTTTCAACGTTTTTGTCCAAAACCTTTTCTACTGTAGCCACAATATCTGTAAATTTAATTTTTCCTGCCAAAAACCCAGCTACAGCGACTTCGTTTGCAGCATTTAAAACAAGGTTTGAACTACCTCCAAGGTTTATACTCTCCCTAGCCAAGTTTAAAGCAGGGAACCTCTTAGTGTCTGGTTTGAAGAATTCTAAGGAACCAATTTTAAGCAGGTCTAATCGGGGTATGGTTGCATCCATTCTTTTTGGCCAAGATAGTGCGTAAGCGATAGGTATTTTCATATCAGGGTCAGCTAATTGAGCTAAAACAGATCCATCCAGGTAAGAAACTAAACTGTGAACAATAGATTGAGGATGAATCACTACATCTATCANAGACTCTTCAACGTTAAAAAGGTAATGCGCTTCGATAATTTCTAGGCCTTTATTCATCATCGTTGCTGAATCGATTGAAATTTTTGGACCCATATCCCAANTCGGATGTGCGAGCGCTTCCTGTGGATTTTTTCCTTTCATCTCGTCTATTGTACAATTCCGAAAGGGCCCCCCGGATGCNGTAAGTATAAGACGATCTAATTTAGCTTTATTGTGGGNTTCAAAAACTTGAAATATTGCATTGTGTTCAGAGTCCACTGGTATAAGTTTGGCTTGAGCATCACTTGCCTCTCGAATAAATATNTCTCCTGAGGAAACCAGACATTCCTTATTAGCCAAAGCTACTGTAGTACCCCTTCTAATAGCTGATATTGTAGGAAGTAATCCGGCAATGCCAACAATTGCTGCCATCAATAAATCAACCTCCCTATCACCGGCTTCTATAATAGCTTTTTCCCCTGCGCCTATAAAAATATCTTCTCCATTAAGTGCATTTTTTAAGGGTTGATAATATTGCTGTTTNGANATGGCCACATAACGGGGCTTCAGANTTTTTGCCTGTTCAGCTAGCAGTTGCCAATTTTTATTAGCNGTTAATGAGTCTACTGAATAAGTCTGCGGCATCCTTTTTATTAAATCAACCGTGGCGCGGCCTACGGAACCTGTAGAGCCAAGAATCGAAATTGTTTTCATCAATTNATCACCAGCACTAAATAATTTATTTGAAACGTATTTATCATACGACCGCCCCTCCACTATATAGGACGATAAAACTCATAAATGTTCCCGCTGCCATATGTCCATCCAAGCGATCTAAAAAACCACCGTGNCCTGGAATTAAGTTGCTTGAATCTTTTAAGTTATAACTCCGCTTGTATGCTGACTCAATCAGGTCTCCCGCCTGAGACACTATTGCCAGAGTCGCTCCCATTAATAAAAGACTATAAAATTCNGTTTTTAGCCAAAGTGTATTAAAAATCCAGGCTATTATTATGCTAGTTATTATTCCACCTAATAGACCTGCCCAAGTTTTATTNGGACTTATCTTCGGTGCTAATTTCANCCCTCCNACAAGTGCGCCGAATATGAATGCCCCTATATCCGTAGCTACAACAGAGGCTAGGATCCAAAAAAAATATTCTAATTCAACGTTAAATCTCAACCAAACTATAGAAATACACGATAANAGCACCAGTAGATTACCTAATAAACTTCTTGCAACCACACTAAACTTTCTAATNAAAAAAGTTAAAATAACCAACAAAACTANAAAAAAGGGTAGATGCAGGGCAGAAAAGGCAGGCTCTAAGAAAATTCCAAAAATCAGCGTTATTAAAAAAACGATAATGGCGGTGCCGATTTTATAGGTATATTTTTTTGACTTATGAATAGTATCANNAAGTTCCCATGACATCACCCCAGCCAAAAAAGCCAAAAAAGCTATGAAATACAAACCTCCGAGGAAAACAAAGGTTANAGCGGGGATCGCCATTACAATAGACGAAGCCGCACGAACTAACAGTCGTTTTGAAAATAAAACTTCAAAATTCAATTTGATCACTTNCAAAATTTGCCTATTTTTAAGAAAAGCAATTAAGCTGCCCCAAACCGTCGTTCTCGATTGCAATATTCCTGGACCGCTTGCGTAAAATGATCACCAGAAAAATCAGGCCACAAGGTATCAAAAAACACAAATTCCGAGTACGCACATTCCCATAATAAGAAGTTCGAAATTCTTTTCTCACCGGAAGTTCTTATCACTANATCTGGATCTGGTAATCCCCGTGTTTCCAATGTTAATTCAAATAGTTCCTCCGAAATATCATCTATTGTAATATGNCCCTGGCACGCTNTATTAGCNAATTCCCTTGCAGCNAAGGTTATCGCACGCCGACCACCGTAGCTTAGAGCTATTGTGAGAGTTAATTCTTTGTTTGTTTTTGTTATCTGCTCCGCTGCCTCTATCAATTNGACGATATCTGAATCAAGTTTTTNTCTATCGCCAATTACTTTAAATTGAATATTTTTCTCGTTCAGNTCANNGATTTCTTTGTCNAGANAATTACGAAGCAGAGACATCAAATCTAATATTTCATTAGGTGTACGTTTCCAATTTTCCGACGAAAAACCAAATAGNGTCAAATATTTGATACCGAGGTTTAATGATCGTTCTACTACAACCCGAACGTTCTCAACACCATGCCTATGTCCCATCNCTCTNGGCAAGCCTCTCGCNTTTGCCCACCTTCCATTACCATCCATGATGATAGCCACATGCCTTGGAATGATTTGGCNAGCTTTTAAGGTTTGTGCTCCCATCGATCAGACCTGCATAATTTCCTCTTCTTTTTTAGAAAATAATTCGTCTATTTGAACAACGCTTCGGTCTGTCAAAGATTGTATTTCCTCATCATACAGACGTTTGTCATCTTGGCTTAAATTACCATCTTTCTCCATTTTTTTTAGTTTATCCATCCCATCTCTTCTAACATTTCTCACTGCAATTTTTGCATTTTCCGCGTACTTAGCAGCAACTTTTGATAATTCAATTCGGCGGTCTTCACTAAGGTCAGGCAATGGTATCCTAAGTAATTGTCCATCTAGCTGAGGATTAAGACCAAGTTCCGACTCTCTTATAGCTTTTTCCACAAGCTTAACATTATCTTTATCCCAAACTTGTACCGACAACATGCGAGGCTCTGGCACACTAACGGTTGCCACTTGATTGACCGGCATAGTCGCTCCATAGACTTCCACTAGTATACTATCTAGGAGCTGTGTGTTAGCTCTCCCAGTTCTTAATCCCTGAAAATCTTTTGTTAGAGAGNTAATTGCACCCTCCATGCGCCGTTGCAAATCGTCAATATCGATGTCATCCATCTGAAAACTCTCACGAAATTAAAGTATGAAGTCCGTTCCCTCTCACAACCTCNGCAAGGGTACCTGATTTTTGTATNGAAAACACCAAAATTGGAATGCTATTTTCCCTCGCTAGTGATATTGCTGGTGCATCCATAACCTTTAAGTCCCTTGATANAACGTCTAGGTACGACAGCTCGTCATAACGTTTAGCANCTTTAATTTTNTCNGGATCCGCATCATATACGCCATCTACTTTNGTTGCCTTTAATATAGCGTCACAACCCATCTCTGTGGCTCGCAGCGCAGCAGCAGTGTCCGTAGTGAAAAACGGGTTACCCGTNCCCGCAGCAAAAATGACAATACGTTTTTTCTCCATATGACGCACAGCGCGACGCCTGATATATGGCTCACATACTGCCGATATTGGTAAAGCGGATTGAACTCTGCTCTGGAGCCCATTTTGCTCTAACGAACTCTGCATGGCCAAAGCGTTCATTACTGTTGCCAGCATTCCCATATAGTCGGCTGTAGCTCTCTCCATACCATTAGCGGCCCCGGATACCCCTCTGAAAATATTACCGCCGCCGATAACGACACAAACCTCCACACCATATTCAATAATTGTTGAAATCTCACCNGCGACCCTATCNACCATACTTGGATCAAGGCCAAATTGCCTGTCTCCCATGAGTGACTCGCCAGATATTTTTAGTAAAATTCTNTTATATTTAGGAGAGACTTTAGATCCATTTTGCATCACTTTCCNCTCCTAATCAGAATGCATTGNTTGAAGNATTAAANAGCGAACTAGTTACCAAGTGTCGCNGCTACTTCGGACGCGAAATCCGCCTCATCCTTCTCAATTCCTTCGCCTAATGATAATCTATGGAAACCANTCANTTCAACTTGTTTCCCGAGCTTTTGTGCTATTTTCNCAATCACAGCCGAGACTTTTGTCTCGTTATCTATTACAAATGTCTGCTCTAATAAAACAACTTCCTGGTAGAATTTCTTTAATCTTCCCTCCACCATTTTTTCTATAATTTCATCGGGCCGACCCGANGCTTTTGCCTGCTCAGTCAACACATTCTTTTCTCTGTCGACGGAAACTGGATCTAGTTCTGCCACACTTAACGCCTGCGGCGAAGTGGCTGCAACATGCATGGCTAGTTGCTTTCCAAGTATTTCTAATTCGCTCCCGCTAGCCTCCGACTTGATAGAAATCAGCACCCCTATCTTTCCGACGCCCTCGGCTATTGAATTATGCATATAAGGCACTACCAGATCAGCACCGTCTACCCGAACAGCTCTTCGGATAGTCATATTTTCGCCAATCGTGGCAATGTTGTGGGTAAGTTGCTCTTCAACGCTTCTTCCTGTTCCGGGATAAGGCATGCTTTTGAGCACTTCTATATCTTCGCCATACTCGAGAACTAGATTAGCTAGGGTCGACGCAAACTCTTGAAACACTTCGTTTCGAGAGACAAAGTCNGTTTCTGCGTTGACCTCGATTAATGCCCCCGTTCCNTTTTTTACAGAAAATGCGACAAGTCCTTCAGCCGCCACTCTATCAGCTTTCTTAGCNGCAGCAGATAAACCTTTCTTCCGAAGCCAGTCAACAGCTTCCTCTATATTACCATTGGTTTCACCAAGAGCCTTCTTACAATCCATCATACCAGCTCCGGTTTTCTCTCTCAGGGTTTTTACCATATGAGCAGAAACATTAGTCATAATTCACCTCATTAAGCGCCTACATGAAACCGTCTATTGTACGTCCAACGGGAAACAACGGTATAAGNTTCACTTAAAGTGCACCCCCACTTTAAGTGAAAACAGTCTTATTTTTTTTCGTCCTTAGCGGTCTTTTTTTTAGATGCAGTCTTTTTAGCTGTTGTTGTTGCTTTTTTTGTGGTCCTCTTAGTTTCTTTGGCAGATTTCTTCTTTGCACTGACCTTTTCTTCTACACCTTCAGTAACATCTTCTGTTCCAATAGNTTGTTCAACAGCTTCTGNGTCATTCGAACTTATATCTTNGCTTGAATCTTTTTGATCCGCCTCTTTTACTACGTTAGTNGAGATGGCAGCTTCTGCTGATTCCACTACTGTAGTCCCCTCGGTACCAAGAACTTGTTGATCTATATTCATTTCACCATNAGTTTCGGCCTGTTTCGTATCTACACTCTCTTCGTCTGGCTCCATATCGGCTGCAGCATCAAGTCCTGCTTCTGCTGGTATAACTTCTGCTTCCCCAATATCCTCACCGGAAGCCGCCATTTCCGCCTGAAGCCCGGTAAGCACAGCATTGCCCACTAGATCGCAATATAAAGTTATGGCCCTCATAGCATCATCATTTCCCGGCACAGGGAACTGGACCCCAGACGGATCCGAATTACTATCAAGGATAGCAACAATTGGGATGCCCAGTCTATTTGCCTCCTGGATAGCCAGTTGCTCTTTATTAGTATCTATAATAAATAAAATATCTGGGAGTCCTCCCATTTCTCGAATGCCTCCAAGGGCACGTTCTAACTTATCTCGCTCTCGCGTAAGGTTGAGCAGTTCCTTCTTGGTAAGACCTTGTGTCTCTCCAGCCAACCGTTCATCCAAATCTTTTAACCGTTTGATGGAAATTGAAATTGTTTTCCAATTCGTTAACATACCACCAAGCCAACGGTGATTCACGAAGTATTGTCCTGTTTTTTGCGCTGTGTCAGCAATTTTTTCTGCCGCTTGGCGCTTTGTACCAACTAGCAGAACTCGCCCGCCAGATGCTGTTACCTCCCTTATGGCTTCCAAAGCTCTATGGAGCAGAGGAACTGACTGTCTAAGNTCGAGGATATGTGTATTATTCCTAACGCCGTAGATATATTCCTTCATATTAGGATTCCATCTACGAGTATGATGTCCAAAATGAACACCTGCTTCTAAAAGTTGGCGCATAGTGAAGTTAGTTGAACTCATTTTCTTTCTCCGGTTAGTCCGCCACGGGCACTGCCAAACATCTGGCACCGGAGCGCATACCATTCGACTTAGAATGGCGGGCGCACGCCCGTGTGTGAANTTTTTATGAGGAAGTTATTAGCTTCGATTTAAAAAAAATGCAAGGCACTAAATATTAAACCACCACCGAAAACTCTTACTTTTACAAATTTTTAAAATGACCACTATAAGATTGAAACTTCTGTCACACCGATCATAGCGTCCCTTCCTATAAGCGCCACAAGTTCTTCCTCGGTCATGCTCTCTGATCCTTTCGGGCGCATAGGAAGAACCAAGTAACGCATATCAGCGGTCGAGTCATGAACACGAACTTCCCTGTCCAGGGAAATGTGGGTTCCAAACTCTTTTAACACTTCTCGAGGCTCTCTCACTACTCGTGATCTATACTCTCTACTTTTATACCAATCCGGGGGNAGGCCCAGTATCCATCTTGGATAACAAGAGCACAAAGTACANACAACTACGTTGTGTACTNTTTCTGTATTTTCTAAAACTATAAGGNGAAGGGGACCGATGTCGTAGCCAAATTCGCTGATCGCTTTACGAGGATCCNCTATGAGTTTGTTTTTAAACTCATCATCCATCCACGATTTAGCAATTATTTTTGCACCATTAGCAGGCACTCGAGCATCCATCTGTTCTATTTTTACTCTTATTTGCTCAGCTGTAATTAAGTCCTTCTCGATTAAAAGGTCTCTTACAGCCGCCTCCATAGCCTTAAAGTAAGTGATCGTATCATCTTGATCGGGTTGCAGAGGNTGTTTATGNCCAGNATCATGCTGATGCANATGTTCATGATCNTCTGTTTCTGACATGTCAAAACCCTTCCTAGATTTTTTCCAACCAATTTTCATATATTTCAATCTCAATCATATCCGATATTCCGCCTAAATAATTTTCCCATATATCAGATTGTTTGAAGCGTACTCTGTAGAGGCGCAATTTTTTGACATCCTTGCGTCCAAATGCCAACTCTTCTGGGTCTGGGAAATCTCCGCAATATCTCTCTATTATTCCCNAACGGCCCCTTACATAATAAGGCGTACGACAGTGTATAGGTGGGCTAGGAGGCCACTGACCTAGAACCCGAACCTTCTCTCCAGCTATAAACTCCGGCATTAGCTTCCTTCCTTACAAATATGCTCAGTTGAAAACCTGCTCATCTTAGATCTAAGTTCTTCCGGAGATATCACACCAGCTTCTACTAATCCATTCGTTATTGACGATATCCACCTTTCATAATACGTCATTTGATCATAGGCTGTTGGTGGCAGAGCCTCTATTCCTTTTCTCAGCTGATCCACTGTCATAATTTGGAGATCATTCGTTAATAGCATCATTAGAGCATCGACCCGTTTTTCCCAGAGTGCATAATCATGCTCATTTTTGTTTATTTCACCTGNTACTAAACCACCCATGTCATGATTACCTCGCGCGGTAAAGTCTCTTTCCATTTTTTATCACTTTCTACTTTAAGAAGATCAAAACCAAGGCTGTTAAACTCTATCCTATTGTGCAAATTTAACAAGCTAATCAAACCAGATCACGCTCAAATTAGGGTCCAAGATGCGTTTTCGTCCAATGGATAAACAGGACGTGGCAAATATTTCCAGTTAAAATTGGATAAGTTAGGGGAAGTAAGGCCTGGGACATCCACCTCTATTATTTGCTCGTCCGAAAACAAATGACTGAACCCAGCCCTAAAGTGACCTCTCGATTTTACTACTATNGATCCAAACNAACTTGGATCAAGCCCGAAAGCGGTAATAAANTCAGCAGATCGGCATTGCTGTCTTTTGCTTATACATATGATGACTATCCCGTCTACATCCAGCACTGCTGTTTTTCCGGTATCTACCGTAGTACCCGCTGCCATTCCATAATGCCCCTCAAACTTGCCTGAATGGAGCGATAAAACACGAGCTTTTACCTTCAAGGGTTGTGAATACTCACTTTCCTCTTGTGCATTTAAAGTAATCTCGGGTTNACCGTTTACGCCTGCTTCGCAAGCAGCCTCAACGGCCGCCACATCATAGAATACAGAAAAAACGCAATTCTTGATGCCTGCGGTGATGAACGCATTTAGGATATAAGTGGTATTTCCACGTCCCCCACCGCCAGGATTGTCAGCAGGGTCAGCAAAAAGCAAAGGTTTTTTTCGATTATCATTTTGCACCTGTCTTGCAAGACTAATCGCTTTTTCAAGCTTAGTCATTCTTGGAANATAACGCGTTCTATCTGCCCATGCTGAAACTGCTAGTTCTTCTGCAACCAATCTAGCCTTCTCCGGAGTTGACCGAGAATGCACAATAATAGTCATCCCGTTTTTAGGCGTATCTCCAAAAGCAAATCCTGATAGGATCGTAACATTAAAAATATCCTCGTCTAGAAATGATTGGCCATATCGAATTAAATCTCCATAAGGAAAACCGTTTGCNGTTAACTGTGTTACCGATGGCGCCACCAATGGCAGTCTGATACTATGTTTTTTTGGCCGCATCCCTTCGAGCATTTCCTTCAAGACCTGAGCGGCTTCGACACCTCTTTCAAACATATCAACATGCGGGTTTGTTTTGTAACCGATCAAAACATCAACTGTTGAAGTCATTAGTTCCGAGACGTTTGCGTGGAGATCCAAAGTTGCGACAATAGGNNTACCATCACCAACTAGNCCTCGTATTAAATCAAACATTATGCCATCTGGGTCATGAGTATGGGTTGCCACAGCAGCGCCATGCTGACAAATATAGACACCATCTATGGGACCCGCGGCAATAAATTTTGCCTTCAAGTCCTCTAAAAACTCATCGAAGAAATGCTCTTGCACTGGACCTGCTGGGCAGGACCCTATTACCATAGTAGGTAAAGCAACCCAACCGTCCGCATCGCCAAAAATTTTATCCATTTCATTGTAGAAACCTTTGACCCCTAGGTGAATAGCCGGGCTGTCTTTTCTTGCCTCAGTACTAATCTCATTTCCTACGAAGTACATATTTTCTCGAAAATCCCCCCTTGCACAAGTTGGCGCAAAGCGGTTGCTCTCTAGATTGAAACCACATATCGCAATTCTTCGCTTTTTACCCATTGAATTTCCTCATTATATTAAACGCTTAGAAGTCCTGAACTTCGATAACGCCCGGGAGGGATTTAACCGCAGACCTCAAACTCGCGTTCAATTCATAATGCTCAGGAAGCAACAGATCGAACTCTTGATTAGTATTTTGGACTACAAGCTTGATTTCTCCAGAACCTGCTTCTTGTCTTTCTAAAATTTTCGCGAGATTAGTAACTGTATTTTGATCATTAATATAAATTTTGAATCCCTTTATGCTATTCTTAAGGGAGCAGTCTAAAGAACTAATTTTACTAGCAACAAGTCGAACAAAGTCATTTTCAAGTTTACAATCACAACGGATTAATAAGGCCTCTCCCGGGATTAGAGAATCCCCTGCTGAAGATAATACCTCCGAAAACACCGTGACTTCAAAAATACCTCCTTGGTCACTCATTTGGACAAAGGCATATTTGTTACCTCTTTGATTAACTCTAATACGAGAGGAAGAAACAATACCAGCCACATCCATTCTAGCCATCCCCCCCTTTTTATTTAATTCAGATACTAAAGTTGAACTGCTGATCACTCCATTTTTTATCAGCGCCTCACCATACGAATCTAACGGGTGGGCCGTTAAGTAAAAGCCAATAGCCTCAAATTCATTACGAAGCTTTTTTAAAACTGGCCATTCCTCCAAGCTTGTTAACTTAACCCGATTTACTCGAGTTGTTTCATCACCAGAGAATAAATTGTGTTGATCTTTTTTTCCCTCATCAATAGTAGCATTCACATGCCGCATAATAATATCGAGTCCCTCAAATAACTCAGCTCTATTATTGTGTATCGAGTCAAAGGCCCCCGACCTAATCAGATTTTCCATGCTACGTTTGTTAACTACTTTCGCATCCACTCGGGATATAAAATCAGATAAATCCCGAAATGGCCCATTTTTTAGTCGCTCATTTTCTAAAGCCTCCATGCCTGCTCCACCAACATTCTTGATTGCTGACAGTGCGTAACGTATCACTAAACTTCCAGAGCCTTCTATCCGCTCGACCCTAAAATCAGGACCAGATTTATTAATGTCCGGGGGAAGCACTTCTATATCTAAGTTCTTAAGTTCTTGTCGGAAAATGCCTAATTTATCCGTATTTCCCATATCAAATGTCATAGATGCCGCCATAAATTCGACGGGGAAATTCGCTTTCAAAAAGGCTGTTTGATATGCAATTAAGGCGTACGCTGCGGCATGACTTTTATTAAATCCGTATCCTGCAAAGGCTGAAATAGTCTCAAATATTGACGCGGCTTTTTCAGAAGAAACACCTTGGCGAACAGCTCCTTCGACAAACACCTCCCTTTGCGCATCCATCTCTGATTTAATTTTTTTTCCCATTGCTCTTCTAAGCAAATCCGCACCGCCAAGGGTGTAACCAGCCAGTTGCTGTGCAGCCTGTTGAACTTGCTCCTGATAAATCATTATGCCATAAGTCTCTTGTAAAACTGGTTCCAATTTCTCATGCATAAAATCTACTTTTTCTTTACCATGCTTACGCGCAATGTAATTAGGAATATTTGCCATGGGACCAGGGCGATAGAGTGCAACTAGGGCTATTATGTCTTCGAAACGATCTGGTCGCATTTTTTTCAAAACGTCCCTCATTCCGGAACTTTCAAGTTGAAAAACTCCCACACTGTCTCCTCTACCGATCATCTTATAGGTTTTTTCGTCGTCTAGAGGCAACTCAGACAAATCGAATTGGATATTTCTCTCTTTTAGAAGCTCTGTCGCTCTTTGAATAACGGATAGTGTTTTGAGCCCAAGAAAATCAAATTTAACTAAACCGGCAGATTCCACCCACTTCATATTAAATTGCGTGGCAGACATATCGGACTTTGTATCTTTGTATAAGGGTACAAGTTCTCTGAGAGGTCTATCGCCAATCACAAGTCCAGCTGCATGTGTTGATGCATTTCGATAAAGGCCCTCTAACTGCAGTCCATTTCCAAGAAGTGTTGCAATGCTCTCATCATCGTCACGTAATTTTCGAAGTTCTGCATCGCCAGCTATTGCTTCGCCCAACGTCATCGGGTTAGCTGGATTATTAGGAACCATTTTACAAATACGATCCACCTGCCCATAGGGCATTTCAAGAACACGGCCCACATCTCTAAGAACTGCCCTAGCTTGAAGTTTTCCAAAAGTTATAATTTGGGCAACCCGGTCTTCCCCATATTTACCCTGCACATAATCAATAACTTCTCCCCGTCTTTCTTGACAGAAATCAATGTCAAAGTCTGGCATAGATATCCGTTCAGGATTAAGAAAACGCTCGAATAACAATCCCCAACGAATAGGATCTAGATCAGTTATTAATAGCGACCACGCCACCAACGACCCTGCACCCGACCCGCGACCTGGTCCAACAGGTATGCCGGTTTTTTTTGCCCACTGTATAAAATCGGCTACGATTAGAAAGTAACCAGGAAAACCCATTTGATTGATAATTGAAAGTTCTGTTTGAAGNCGCTCTTTATATAATTTCTTTTTTTCTTCAAGACTATATTCATCTGAATCCATCGTAAAAACGTTTTCTTGAAAACGTTTCTCTAATCCTGCAAACGATTTCAACCGTAAGTCTGCTTCTTCATTATCAACCCCAGCTGAGACAAATTTCGGCAGAATGGGATCTAATGTTTTCGGCATAAAACTACACCGCTTAGCAATAGTTATTGTATTTTCAACTGCTTCCGGCAGGTCTTTAAAAAGCTCTGCCATTTCGGAGGCAGATTTAAAGTAATGCTGCGAGGTCAAGCGTTTGCGTGAAGAATTGCTTATAGTTGTCGATTGCGCGATACAAAGCAGAATATCATGAGCGTCATAAAAATCCTTTGAATCAAAATAACAGTCATTGGTAGCAACTAAAGGGATATCGTACTTGTATGCAAATTCCAACAACTGTTCTTCAACCAGACGTTCATCTGGGATGCCATGGCGTTGTATTTCAAGGTAAAGTCTATCATTAAACACCTTTTGAAGATTCAACAAAGCTTTCTCGGCCTCTAATATCCGATCGTCTAATATCAATTTACCAACTTCGCCAGAAAACCATCCCGTTAATACTATCAATCCTTCATTTCTTTTTTCTAGGTCCTCGAAACTTATTTGCGACAACTCAGAATCGTCGCTATCAAGAAATGACTTGCTTACCAAATCCAGCAAATTGAGATAGCCTTGCTCATTCTTTGCAATTAAAATTAACCTATCAACCGTATTCGAGGTAGAGTTAACGATTTGAGTGCGCTGATGTAGCTTTTCACCGGAAATACTTTTTCTGCGGACATTTAATTGAACGCCTATAATAGGCTGTATCCCCGCTTCACTAGCTGTAACAGNAAATTCCAAGGCCCCAAATAAATTACCCGTATCTGCAATACCGACTGCCGGCATATTTTCCTCTGCGCATCTAGACACGAGATCTTNTATTTGGATGGCACCCTCTGCCAAAGAAAAAGCCGTGTGAACAGAAAGGTGAACAAATTCGCTAGGTGGCATTGATATCCCCAGGCAGATTGAAAAATAATTANACCCAAAGTTAACCTTCTTCTCGATCTCTTTTAATTATGAAGATAGTTAACTTAAATCTCTACTAAACTTCCCGATTCTATTTTAAAAACCCGGTCTAATTTCTCTACCATTTCTATGTTATGTGTCGCGATCAAAGCTGACAGCCTTCCCCCTTTTATCACGTCCCGAAATTGATAAAAAACTTCAGTAGACGTGCGAGGGTCAAGATTACCCGTCGGTTCGTCGGCTAAAACTAAGCGAGGAACATTAGCTATGGATCTCACGATGGCCACTCGCTGCTTTTCTCCTCCTGATAATTGGGCGGGCTTATGGTCTGCTCTCTCACTCAATCCAACCATCTTTAGAAGTTGGTTAGCCCTATCACGGGCCTCTAACAATGGAAGTCCTGCTATCAACTGCGGCATCATAATATTCTCAAGAGCTGAAAACTCCGGCAACAAATGATGGAACTGATAGATAAAACCGATTTCTTGAAGGCGAAGACGTGTGCGCTGGTTGTCTGTCAATAGTTGACAATCTTGNCCCCTATAAAAAATTTTTCCNCCANTAGGTCTCTCTAGCAACCCAGCNATATGTAAAAGTGTTGACTTTCCTGAACCTGAAGGACCAACTAATCCTACCATCTCACCCGAGGAAATCTTTAAGCTAACCNCCTTAAGAATATCCAAACGAGTCTGTCCTTGCTGAAAGTGATGTGAAAGATTAGTAATTTCAATCGTTGTTGATTGATTNGCTTCAATTATGTTTGCCTTTGTCATCTAACTGCAATCATAGCATTCATCCACCTCTAAGCACCTCAGCAGGCTNTGTTCTAGAAGCGCGCCAAGCCGGATAAATCGAAGCTAAAAAAGTTAATACAAGNGCCATAACAACCACCCATGCAACCTCAACCCAATTTATTTCCGCCGGCAGGTTTGAAAGAAANTATATTTCAGCAGAGAAAAGTTCTGTNCCCGTCAAATATTCCATTAAGCCCCTTATACTCTCTATGTTAAGACAAAATAATATTCCCAGAGCCAATCCAGCCATAGTACCAAAAACGCCCACACTGATGCCCGCTACAAAAAAAATACGCATGATGGTTGCACGAGACGCACCCATTGTTCGCAGTATAGCGATCGAACTCGTCTTATCGTAAACTAGCATAATCATTGACGAAATAATATTGAATGCTGCCACAAGAATTATTAACGTCAGAATAAGAAACATCACATTGCGTTCGACTTTTAGAGCATTAAAAAAACTTGAATTTCTCTGCTTCCAATCAAGAGCATACCTATTTTCAGAAAGTATTGTTTTTAATTTTTCTCTTAATACTTCTACTTNTTTAGGATCTTTAATTTCTATCTCTAATGCGTTTACTGNATTNCCGCTCTTAAAAAAAAGTTGAGCATGCGCTAATGNCAGATAGGCAAATGTGTTATCATACTCGTACATTCCAACTTTAAAAATAGCCACTATTTTAAATGTTTTCATACGTGGGATATTTCCAACAGCCGTAGTNGAGCTAGATGGAGAGATCATTAGGACCTTATCTCCCNGACCNACGCCTATACGCTCNGCTAACCGANCCCCTATTGCTATATCAGGGCCNTTGCCAAACNCCTTCAATTCCCCAGCTATTATATTCTTAGCAATGAGATTTTTATTTCTCAAGATTAAGGGATCTAAACCACGAACCAAAACACCAGTTGCTTTNCCATCTATCATTATCATGGCTTGCCCTTGGATTTGCGGGGTCACGTATAAAACTGATGGNATTTCGCCAATACGCAAAGCTAGTTGACCGAAGTCTTGTATTGGGGCTTGTCTGTCGTAAACCGTAATGTGACCATTTAAGCCAAGTATTCTAGTTAATAATTCCGTCCTAAAGCCGTTCATTACTGACATTACAATGATAAGCGTAGCAACTCCNAGAGCTATCCCAATTAGAGAAAACCAGGCAATAACAGATATAAAACCCTCTTTTCTTTTTGAGCTAAGATATCGAAAGGCTATGAAGCGTTCAAAATATGGAACCACAGTTAAATACTTTAATAAGTTATAAAAAACGTTGTTTTAAACTTTCGACAGACAAATCCTCAATAGAACCTGACCTTCTATTCTTCAATTCGACAAGTCCAGAAGCGATCCCCCTGGGTCCAACAACCACTTGCCATGGCAACCCTATTAGGTCCATGTCATTCAACTTCGTTCCAGCTCTTTCATCTCGGTCGTCGTAAAGAACCTCTACTTCTTTTTCTTTGAAGCTAGCATAGATTTCCTCACATGTTTCCAAGCATTTTTGATCGTCGATTTTTATATTAACCAGTCCCACCCTAAATGGGGNAACAGCTTCCGGCCAAATGATACCCTTTTCATCGTGATTTGCCTCAATAATTGCGCCAACTAATCGTGATACTCCAACTCCGTATGAACCCATATGAACCGGGACCTCACTCCCATCAGGACTAGTAACTGTAGCACCTAACGATTCAGAATATTTCGTGCCAAAGTAGAAAATGTGTCCTACTTCAATACCTCTGGTNGCGACCAAGTCTTTCTCGTCAACAGGACAAGTAGACGGGTCGTGTTTTTCGTCGGTAGCCGCATATTTTGATAAGAATGAATCGACTAAGCTTTGCAGATTATCGCCCTCTACAACAGTTTTTAAATTTTTACCNTCAAACCAATCTTTTTGGTAAAAGACTGCGCTTTCTCCAGTCTCTGCTAAGATAACAAATTCATGGCTCATATCCCCACCTATTGGCCCACTATCTGCCATCATTGGTATAGCCCTTAGTCCCATCCGCTCATATGTCTTTAGGTAAGCGAGGAACATTTTATTGTAAGAATGCACGGCTTCATCGTAATTTAAATCAAAAGAGTAAGCATCTTTCATCAAAAACTCGCGGCCTCTCATTACACCAAATCTAGGCCGGACTTCGTCTCTAAATTTCCATTGGATATGATACAAATTCATTGGTAATGATTTATAGCTTTTTACATGACTTCTAAAAATGTCAGTTATTTGCTCCTCATTTGTAGGGCCATACAACATATTTCTGTCATGCCTATCAGCGATTCTCAGTAATTCTTTACCGTAATCCTCATACCTGCCACTTTCTATCCACAAATCGGCAGATTGTAATGTTGGCATAAGCATCTCTTGAGCGCCTGCGANGTTTTGTTCTTCTCTCACTATCTGTTCGATCTTCTTTAGACACCTAAATCCCAACGGCAGCCAAGAATATATCCCAGCGCTTGATTGCTGTATCATTCCTGCCCGCAACATAAGCCTATGGGATTCTATCTGTGCATCTTTCGGCGTATCTCTCAAAGTGGGTATAAAATAGTTTGTACGACGCATCAAAATTCTCAGTTTGCAACACAATCCGTTTTTTTAAAAAGAGCAGACTTATGTNGAAAAGTCCACCGAGAAAAAGTAGACATTCTATAGAGGTTTGGNTTTTGNATCTGNATATAATTTACGCNGCAAAAGNAGGGGTAAAGTTTACCGATCAAATTATGTTTTCGTAAGTTATCTAAATTCCGNTTCCGTTCAGGCCCTAGGTATTGTTCCCATCAGACTATAATTTAACAACCCGGTCCAAAATCGTTCTAATTGGCGATAAGATTGGCTNGCCGTATGTATTTCCGCGGAATTAAAAGAGCTTTCTTCAATCGCTATGGCATGTCTNTCGAACATATCCGATATTTGTTGGTANAGGTCCCGCCCCTTTCCNGAAGGTCTAATACGAACCGATCGTTTATCGTGGGCTGAGCGCTCTTGGATTAAATAATTATTGTCCACCATTTTTCTAACGTTGTAAGACACATTAGAACCAAGATAATATCCACGGTTAGTAAGTTCACCCACTGTTAATTCACTATCCCCTATATTAAAAAGTATGAGAGCTTGAATGTTGTTGATATCAGCTATTCCGTGATTATCTAACTCTGTCTTTATAACCTCTAAGAACTGACGATGCAGCCTTTCTATTAGTCGGATAGCTTCAAGATAATCCCGACGAATATCAGATGGATCAGATTGGCTATCGAATTGCGATGGATCAGACATATTTAAAAGATATACCGATTCTTGTTATTAAGGAACTATTGATTATCTCAAATACCTTAGTCGCTTTTACAAATCATTGTAAAAACTCCTGAAAAATCTTTAGATGCGCCCCCTTCCCCGAGGTATTTCTGGTATATCTTTAAAGCATTAGTGGCCAGATCAACGTTTTGCCCAACCGAAGCCGCTGCGTCTTCTGCAAGCTTCATATCCTTCGCCATCATTGCGGCTGTGAAGCCCGGCTGATAGTCATTATTTGCAGGCGAAGAGGGAACCGGCCCGGGCACCGGCAGATAACTTGTCATTGCCCAGCATTGGCTGGATGAAGATGACGTAATATTAAAGAGTGTCTGAGCATCTAGACCTAATTTTTTCGCCATAGAGTAGCTCTCGCTNACCGCTATCATTGAGATTCCTAAAATCATATTATTACAAATCTTGGCGGCCTGTCCGTTTCCAGCGCCACCGGTGTGAACAATATTGCTGCCCATAACTTCAAGGAANGGGCGGGCCTTCNCAAACGCATTCATTTCTCCACCCACCATAAAAGTTAAAGTCCCAGCCTCGGCACCGCCAGTGCCACCCGATACTGGAGCATCAACCATTTCAAACCCNGAGTCCTTAGCTTTCGATGCCACGTTTCTCGATGTGGCAACGTCTATTGTGGAACAATCGATTAATAATGCTTTTTTCTTAGCCGCCTGAAAAATAAAATTATTNTATACCTCATCTACATGTTTGCCTTCCGGCAGCATTGTAATTATGACATCTGCATCCATCACACAAACGCTGGCATCTTCTGCTCCAAAACCNCCAACGTCGCGTAATTTTTGAACTAAATCAGGCACCAAGTCGAACCCCTTAACAGAATGTCCTTTCTCTATAAGATTTCTTGCCATGGGCAAACCCATATTGCCCAAACCTATGAATGCCACATCAGCCATAAAATTTCTCCGTCAAATAATTTGTAGATAAAAACCTTTGTTTGTGCAATCAGCTTACGGGATATTTAGTTCTCCCCATTCTATTGGTTCGAAGTAACTTTCAACNAGAGCACTCGAGACTTCTTCTAAAGAGCCCGGTTTCCAGGCTGGGTTGTGATCCTTATCGACTAGCAGGGCTCGAACCCCCTCCCGGAAATCATGTCCCATCGCAAAATGTTGGGACATCCTATATTCCATNATCATTGTCTCGCCAAAATCTTTTGCTTCTCCACCACGTTTTATTTGCTCAAGAGTTACTTTCAAGCTAGTTGGCGATTTGTCACTAAGCATCTTAAGGCTTTCACGAGCAAACGTCGTATCCGCGATCTTCAAATTTTCAACGATATCTTCAACACTCTTTTCCGAAAAGTATTTATCTATTTCCGATTTATAGTCAGATATGATCGATTTGTCTGGAATTATACTGTAACTTTTCAGGAGATCATCTATCGTTTTATGAAGATCAGGATCGGGGTTTGCACCCTGTAGTTCTAACTCTATTTTGCTTAAGTCACTCGAGTTAACTACATGCGTCGCTATTCCCAATGTTAAGCAGTCTGCNGCGCCAATTGGATTGCCAGTTAATGCAAGATAAATACCCANAGCCCCAGGAAGACGGGAGAGAAACCATGCACCCCCAACATCAGGGAATAGCCCGATTGTTGTTTCAGGCATCCCTAACAATGTGCGTTCTGTTGCTACACGAAAGGATCCGTGCACGGATAAACCAACGCCTCCCCCCATACAAACCCTGTCTATAAGAGCTATATAGGGTTTTGAACAATTATGGATTTGATGATTTAAAATATATTCTTCGTAGAAAAAATTTTTAGCTAAATCAGACACACCAACCCCTTCGTGTTCAATTAAGCTTTGCCTAANTGCTCGCACATCGCCTCCAGCACAAAAGGCTCGTTCACCAGCACCTTTTATAACGATGGNNTTAATAGTGTTATCTTTAAGCCATTCGGTAAATCGTAATCTCATNTGATTTATCATGCGCATAGTCAATGCATTCAAAGTGGAAGGCCGATTAAGCGTTATTGTGCCCACTCCACTTTTAACGTCAAATAAAACCTCTTCTTCCATGTGTAAACTCACCTTTTTTGAAATGATTCTAATTTAAGATTTGGCGAGCGATTATGAGGCGCATTATCTCATTTGTACCTTCTAGGATCTCATGCACCCGCAGATCGCGAACTATCTTCTCAATACCAAAATCCTTCAAATATCCATAGCCACCGTGTATTTGCAGCGCATCATTACAAATTTTTGAACAAGCTTCTGTTGCCCATCGCTTAGCCATNGCACAATGCATGGTTACATCAGGTTCCCCGTTATCGATACTGCTAGCNGCCCTGTGTACCATCAGTCGGCTCGCTTCTAATTCAGTTGTCATATCGGCTATTTTAAATTGAATCGATTGAAAATCAGCCAGCCGTTTGCCGAATTGCTTTCTCTCCTTCGAATAGCCTTTTGCTAATTCCAAAGCTTTTCTTGCCCCACCAACAGAACAGGCTGCGATATTTACTCGTCCTCCATCCAAGCCGGCCATCGCTATCTTAAAGCCGTCGCCTTCTTTGCCAACGAGATTATCTATTGGCACCAAGCAATTATCAAAGTGTACCGCTGCTGTATGCTGACTATTCCAGCCCATTTTCTTCTCTTTNGCTCCAAAAGAAAGGCCCTCAGTACCCGCTTCAACAAGNATGCAGGAAATTCCATCCGCACCTTCTTCGCTTGTACGACACATCACAGCATAAATTTCGCTGGTACTGCCTCCTGAAATAAAAGATTTCGAACCGTTCAGTACGAAATGACTGTTTCCTTGTCTTTTAGCTTGAGTGGTTAGGGATGCGGCATCCGACCCAGAGCCCGGCTCAGTTAGACAATAGCTTGTCATTTTCGACATATTTGTTATGTCAGGCAGAAATCGCCGTCTAAGTTTATCGTTAGCGAAATTATCAATCATCCACGCGACCATGTTGTGNATCGATAAATAAGCCGCAGTCGAAGGACAAGCTGCTGACAACTCCTCAAAAATTATAGCGGCGTCTAACCTTCCTAATCCAGCTCCTCCTACATTCTCAGAGGTGTATATCCCAGCCAATCCAAGCTCAGCCGCTAGTCGTAACTCTTTTTCAGGAAAAACTTCCNTTTCATCCCATTCTGCAGCANTTGGCAAAAAGTGCTCTGNAGCAAACGCTTTTGCCATATCCTGGATTGCTCGTTGTTCCGGGTTTAAATTAAAGTCCATCGGAGATACTCTTTTTAAAAAAATCAGCTGCCAAAACGACTCCCTAACTCTATCTTTCTATCTTGAATAAATTCCGCCGACTTTATTTTACCGGACTTNCCGAGCCTAACTCGACTTATNCGAATACCTCCCAATCCTGAATTNATAGTAAAACTCGTGTCATCAATCGCGCACACCCGTCCAAANCGTCCTGAACCCACAGTTAGTTCACAGTCAAAGATTTGAACTTCCTCTCCATTATAAGTCGTCCATGCACCCGGTTGAGGATTACATCCCCTTATTAAATTATAAACTTCGTTGGCTGATCTAGACCAATCTATTTCCGCATTTGCCCGCCTACACCAACTCTCATAAGTCGCTTTTGTCTCATCTTGCGGGATTTTAGGCGCTTTTCCGGATCTAATTAAATCAATAGCTTCCAGCGTTGCGTTCACGCCTAGAGGAAATATCTTATCAAAATAAACAGTTCCCAGGGTGTCGTCTGGCAATATATCAACCTCTTTTTGAAGCAAAACTTCACCTTCATCTAGTCCGTCGTCAGGCCAAAATATTGTCAACCCAGTTTTATTGGCTCCCCATATGATTGGCCAATTAATTGAACTTGGCCCGCGATGCAAGGGAAGCAGAGAAGGATGAAAGCATATAGTTCCATTTTTTGGGATATTGCGTGCCTGCTCTGGAACAAATATTGTAACGTATGCTAAGAGCATAAGGTCCGCGTTCCAGGATCTCAACTCTTGCAATANCTCTGGACTTTCAAANTCACTTGGTTGTCTTACTTCTAATCCAGCATCTAAGGCGCTTTTTTTAATAGGATCTATTGGCTTTCCATCAACGTCTGGCGCCGTATACACTGCAACCACCTCATCTTTACCTTCGTTCAAAATTGACTCTAGACATGCTTTGCCAAAAGCCTGCTGTCCATTTATAACAATACGCATATGGGGGACCTCCAACTTTTTTTTCTGCGTCTGCGANATACTTCTNGTATTAAACCGCTGAGTATCAGATTAAAGTGAAGCGGAGACAAGTGCTAGTTTAAGTTTGGAGAGCATATTATTTTATGAACGGAGAACTTAAAGGGAACATAAATATGTCAAGACCCAATCAAGCCGGTCCAGCATTTCCACAGACACGACTCAGGCGAAATAGGAAGACTCAATGGGCAAGAGACCTGACTAAAGAAAGTTCTTTGTCACCCTGCGATTTTATTTGGCCTATTTTCGTTCGAGAGGGTGAAAACATCAAGGAAGATGTAACGTCTATGCCGGGTGTCGTCAGATATAGTATAGACCGTTTAGTCGACGCGGTTGCAGAAGCAGAGAGCTTAGGTATATCCGCGGTTGCTATTTTTCCCTACTTGCAGCCCGAACTTAAAGATTCGGTGGGATCTGTCGCTACGCAACCCGATAATCTGATCTGCAGAGCAATTGAAAAGTTAAAGGCTGAAAATCTGAATATCGGTATACAGTGTGATGTAGCCCTTGATCCGTTTACCAGTCATGGACACGACGGCCTTTTGAGCCCCAACGGGCAAATAATGAATGATGAAACGGTTGAACTTTTGTGCAAGCAAGCCTTGGTGCAGGCGCGAGCTGGTTGCGATATTATCTCCCCGTCCGATATGATGGATGGGCGTGTAGGTGAAATCAGAAGGGCGCTAGACAAGAATAACTTCGGTAATATCCAAATAATGTCCTACGCGGCAAAGTACGCTTCCGGTTTTTATGGCCCATTTAGAGACGCACTGGGTTCAACTTCCATGTTATCAAATTTTAGCAAAGCGACTTATCAAATGGACCCTCGGAACTCAGATGAAGCTATGCGCGAAATAGCGCTAGATATAGCAGAAGGAGCCGATATGATTATGGTTAAACCAGGCCTTCCATATTTGGACATTATCTATCGAGCGAAAAAGCAATTTGGCATCCCAATTTTTGGATACCAGGTCAGTGGGGAATACGCTATGATCAAGGCAGCAGCAAATAATCAATGGCTTGAACATGACGGTTGTATGATGGAAAGCTTAATTGCCTTTAAAAGGGCTGGAGCCAGTGGAATTCTAACCTACTTTGCATTGGATGCTGCACGATTTTTGAAGAANGCTGGCTAAAGTTTTTTAGAAATTTCGAATTTAAAAAAATGATTTCTATTTTTCTCGCCCGTAATCTCGGTACTCTCAGTATCTATTATTACCAACTAATGTTCCAAAGAGTTGACGACAGAAAGCCTAAAAACTTTTTTGATTTTCAAAAGCAGTTAACTATCAAATTAAAAAAAATCTATTAATGTATTGATTCAANTCGAATATTTTCGTAAAACAGATTACAACAGGAAAAATTTGCCTAGTTGGAAGATCGAAAAGTTGACTTGAGTTCAAACAATTTTAAGAAAATTAAATTTAGTTTCAAATGGTTCAATAGCTAAAAAACGACAATTGGAGTGCAATAGATGAATCCGATTGCAGAATTACTTAGACAACTTGGCCCAGTAAGAGTTGCGGCTCTCGCTGCCACGGGCATAGCTGTTTTAGGTTTTTTCATATTCCTGAGTTCCCGCCTAAGTTCTGGCGGAATGGCTCTACTTTACGGTGACTTAGACCCACAAGACAGTGGGCAAATCATTCAGACACTTCAATCAAAAAATATACCCTATGATATAAAAGCCGGCGGGAAGCAGATTTTTGTTCCCGGCGACCAGGTGCTTCAGTTACGGGTATCGCTAGCTGAAAGCGGCTTGCCTGGTGGAGGATCTGTAGGATATGAAATTTTCGACAATAACCAAGGTATTGGCACAACCAATTTTGTGCAAAACATAAATTTAGTAAGAGCCCTCGAAGGAGAGTTAGCAAGAACAATTGGTGCTATGAGGAACGTTCGTGGGGCCCGTGTACACTTAGTCATGCCCAGACGAGAACTTTTTAGTCGTGAAAAACAGGAAGCTAGTGCATCCGTGGTATTGCAAGTACAAGGTTCAGCGCGCCTAGGCAATGAACAAGTTCAAGCTATTCAACATCTTATTGCGGCAGCCGTTCCGGGAATGGATCCGCAAAAAATTTCCGTTCTAGATGATCGAGGGCAATTACTCGCAAGAGGTAATGGTGATAGTGCCTCGGCGGCTGCCGGAACCGCCGATGAAATGCGCGTTGGTTTCGAGAACCGCATGCGTCAAGCAATAATAGAATTACTTGAAAGGACAGTTGGCTTAAATCGAGTGCGAGCAGAAATAACGGCTGAAATTGACTACGACCGAGTGGTTGAAAACGCTGAAATTTTTGACCCGGATAGTCAAGTGGCAAGATCAACCCAAACGGTTCAAGAAAACGAGAATAGCTCAGAAAACGACGATCAAGATACCGTTACGGTTCAAAATAACTTACCCGAAACAGAGGCTACTGCGGCGGGCGCTGGGACATCCGCAGCAAGTCAAGTTTCTCGAACTGAAGAAACCGTTAATTTTGAAATAACAAAGACCATTCGTAATCGCATAAAAGAGTCGGGGCAAATAAAACGCTTATCTGTTGCAGTTTTGGTTGATGGCAAATACGTCGAAAACAATGACGGGGATAAAGTTTGGCAACCAAGAGCAGCTGACGAATTAGCGCAGCTAGAGACTTTAGTTAAGTCTGCTGTTGGGTTTAACGAGCAACGCGGAGACAGCGTGGAAATAGTAAATATGCAATTCGTTAAACTTGAGCCTTTAGAATTTGACGATGGCTCTTTGTTCTTGGGCATTTCAAAAGAAGAATTCATGCAATTAGCAGAAATTCTCGTTCTAGCAGTGGTAGGACTGTTAGTGATACTCCTAGTAGTACGCCCCGTATTAACAAGACTTTTTGAATCTATGCCAACTGCTTTAGCCGGCGGTCCGGCTGGAGCACTTGGGGATCAAGAAGGTGTCGCACTCGCGCAGCTAACTGGGCCCGAAGCAACAGCAGATATGGCCGAATTACTCGAGGAAGATGAAGAAGATGAGGAAGATGATAGTCTCCTGGACCAAATGATTGATATTAACCAAGTGGAGGGAAGAGTTAGAGCCTCCTCCTTGAAACAAATTGGTGAAATTGTCGATAAACATCCCGAAGAGGCTATAGCCATCGTGCGTAACTGGATGTATCAGGAAGGCGGCACCTGATTAACCTTTGATACAACTTTATGGGTTTTATATGCCAAAATTTATGTTTAACACCCACTTCGATGAAGAGAGTGAAGAAAGAATTAAAGCAGAAGCCACTCGACAGAAGGAACAGGCTGAGGAAGAAGCTCCTCCTACTTTTTCTCTTCAAGAGTTAGAGGATCAGAAATTGATTGAGTTCAAGCGCGGTGTGCAAGAGGGCAAAACGGAAATGCTAGAAGCTATAGAGAGGGAAACTGCTAACTTGCTCGAGACAATTTCATCAAAAGTTGATGACTTACAAGAAAAACATAAAGAATGGACCGATACAATTAATAAAGACGCGGTCAAGCTTGCACGAGTTATCACAGAAAAACTTGCACCTCGATTACTGAAAGGGTCCGAAGTCCAAGAGATTGAAGATTCCATCGAAGAAGCATTTAGATTTTTGTCGAATGAACCAAAAGTACTAATCCGAGTAAGCGAACAAGCAAAAGAACCAATTAGAGCTCAAATAACCCGAATTACATCTAAAGCGGGTTTTCAGGGCGACGTGGAAGTCGCGGGCGATCAATTGATAAGAGGCGGTGACTGCTCCGTAACTTGGGATTCTGGTTCGTTGGAAAAATCACTAGAGAATACATGGACAACAATCGATTCAATTATCGATAAGGTTCTAGATGAACCCAAAGATTCTGAATCCAGGGTTAATCCGAATGAAGCGCATCAAATGGAGTAGCGTTGAGATTGATCCACTTTTTAACTTTGAAAAAGAACAAGCTAGTTAAACCATGACCCCGGGAGCAAAATATGACCGACGAAACTGAACTAAACCTAAACGAACTGGATGATGAGGTTGTTGAGGAGGTTACAGAAGAGGATGAAGTTGAAGAGGTTTATGCAGATGATGAAAAAACAGAAATAACCTCTCGAGAACTAGAAGCTGTTTATGACATTCCCGTTCAGGTTTCAGCCGTCCTAGGGAAACAAACCATGCAAGTTAGTCAACTCTTAAAACTAGGTAGAGGGGCAGTTGTAGAGCTAGATCGGAAAGTGGGGGAGGCTATAGATATTTATGTTAACAATAGGCTGGTTGCCCGAGGAGAAGTTGTAATTGTTGAGGAACGCCTCGGCGTAACTATGACTGAAATAATAAAATCGGACCGTACACAATAACATTGACCAGAATTTTAAATTGAAAAGACACGACCTGTGAGTGACTCAGAAACAATAAATAATTTAGCCGTTGATCAAACGAGTTCATCCAATCCGATCAAGCTCAGACTTCCCGGGCGACGGCTTGATGCAACTCTTATAATTGGTTTGAGTGCCGGCGCTTGCCTTATAGTTACAGCGCTAGTTCTTAGTGGCTCACTGTCTGCATTTTACAATATACCTGCCATTTTGCTGGTGTTTTTAGGAACCCTAGCAGTTACCATGATTTCTTTTAATTTTAACGACTTGATAAGCACTTTATCCGAATTTATTGAGCTCCTGGCCCCCAAACACCAAAAAAAATCCGACACTCACGCGAATATTTTAGACTTAGCGAAATACAGTAGAGAAAATGGAATACTTGCATTAGATAAATTAAATAACTCTCTTGTAGGCGAACCATTTTTGCAACGAACAATCTCGCTTATAGTTGAGGGAACCAATGGCCAGGTACTTGAAAACATTTTAACAAAAGAAATATACGAGATCAGTCAAACAAGAAGAACCAGCGTTGATGTTTTAAGACGTCTCGCAGAGGTCGCCCCGTCTATGGGATTAATTGGTACACTAGTAGGTTTAATCCAACTTTTGGGAAATCTAAACTCCCCGGCTGAAATTGGTCCGGCAATGGCCATAGCGCTGCTGACAACATTTTACGGGGCGGTATTAGCCTATATGATTTTTGCTCCCCTTGCCACGAAACTGGAACATAACATTGCCATGGAAAGTACCATAAACGAAACGTATAAGGCTGGCGCTATTTCAATTACGAAGCAAGAGCACATTCACAACCTAGAAATGTATTTAGATAATAATTCAAAGCTACCCTAGGCCTAAAATATAAATATTGAGAGATCCTCAGTAACTAAAGATATCAAAAGGAGAAGAAAATGCGGCTGCTTATAATAGGTATGTTGGAAGGGCATATCAGCACCGCTGGGCAAATCGCAATCTCACGCGGTGCAACAGTTTCGCAAGTCGATAGCATAGATGCCGGCTTACATGCACTGCGCGAAGGACAAGGCGCTGATTTAGTAATGATTGATATTAAATTACCAATCACAAAATTTATGAAAAGTATGAAGGGAGAGCGTATGAGTACTCCCGTTGTGGCATGTGGAGTGAGTAACAATCCAGACGCTGCTGTTGCGGCGATCAAAGCTGGCGCTAAAGAATACATTCCACTCCCACCCAATCCAGAAATGATTGCTGCCATTTTAAAAGCTGTTTCAGAGGAACAAACATCTGTTATCTTCAAAGATCCTTTAATGGCAGGGACGCTAAAATTAGCTGCGCAAATCGCGCCCTCAGATGCAAGCGTTTTAGTTACAGGTGAATCCGGTACCGGCAAGGAGGTCCTCGCACGTTTTATTCATACCAAAAGCAAAAGATCAAACGAACCCTTTGTTTCAGTAAATTGTGCTGCAATTCCTGATAATTTATTAGAGTCTGAACTATTCGGGCACGAGAAAGGAGCATTTACTGGCGCGGTAGCGCGTCGAGTTGGTAAATTTGAGGAAGCCGACGGCGGAACATTACTGCTTGACGAAATAAGTGAAATGGATATCCGTCTACAAGCTAAACTGTTGCGGGCAATTCAAGAGAGGGAAATAGACCGGGTCGGTGGTTCTAAACCAGTTCGCGTGAATATAAGATTGATTGCTACTTCAAATAGAGATTTAGAAAAGCATGTTAGGGATGAGAAATTTAGAGAAGATTTGTATTTTAGACTTAATGTGTTCAACCTACAAATACCTGCGCTTAGAGAACGGCCGGGGGATATCCAAGCACTGACAGATCATTTCATTCTTAAGTATTCCGAAGCTAATGGTCTTCCTAATAGACCAATTACAATAAAAGCAGTAAAACGATTGGAAGAGCATAAATGGCGCGGTAATGTNCGCGAGCTAGAAAACACAATACACCGCGCTGTATTGTTAGCATCGGGTGATACTATAGACGAGTCCGCCATAATGCTAACCGGCGAAAGCCTTGTCGAAAACGGTAACAATTCCAACTCACCTGTTCCCAGCCTGGGTTCAGCAGCAGCCTCTGCTGGTGCACCGCCTCCATTGGTGAGCACTAATCCAANTTCAGTCAGTCCAGATCCCAACTCTGAAAACGTAGACCTAGTCGGAAAAACGGTTGCTGAGGTTGAAAGGCAATTAATAATTAATACGCTAGAACATTGTTTAGGCAATAGAACTCACGCCGCTACAATACTTGGTATTTCAATAAGAACCCTTAGAAATAAGTTGAAGGCTTATTCCGACGAGGGTGTNAATATACCCTCTGTTGACGAACTAGAGGAAGCTGCACCATAAAAGCTAATTTGCCAAGAAACTTGAACTTTGCATAATGACAGATACATCTGACGACAACCCCTCAANTCAACAAACTCAAGGTATCGGCCAGAGCCTAGGTTCGTTGNCNAATNTGGCNAAGAGAAGNGACATNGCTCTTGCTTTGGGNATCATCGCAATCCTCGCAGTATTAATACTGCCCATGCCTACATGGTTACTAGATCTATCCTTAGGTATTTCAATAGCATTTTCTGTTTTGATCATGATGACGGTCTTATTTATAAATAGACCATTAGACTTCAATGCTTTTCCTATGATCCTTCTTATTGCGACAATGCTGCGTTTAGCGTTGAATTTGGCATCCACCAGACTGATTTTATCAGACGGTCATACTGGCACTGACGCCGCCGGCCAAGTAATACAAGCCTTCGGCCAGTTTATGATGAGTGGCAATCCCGTTATCGGAGTTATTGTTTTTTCGATTTTAATCATTGTTAATTTCATAGTCATAACAAAAGGCTCAGGCCGTATTGCCGAAGTATCTGCTAGATTTAGCCTTGACGCGATGCCTGGAAAACAGATGGCAATAGACGCTGACCTTTCATCNGGCTTGATCACCGAAGATGAAGCCCGATCACGTCGTGAAGATTTAAGCTCAGAAAGCACTTTTTTTGGCGCGATGGATGGTGCATCAAAATTTGTACGAGGCGACGCTATCGCGGGTCTACTCATCACAATAATTAATGTTCTAGGCGGGATAATTATCGGGGTGATTCAGCAAGACCTAACAGTTAGCCAAGCCTCACAAACTTATACACTGCTGACCGTTGGCGATGGTTTAGTCAGCCAAATACCGGCNCTTATTGTCTCAACAGCAGCTGGACTCTTGGTAACTAAAAGTGGCACGACCGGCTCTACTGATAAGGCGGTTTTTGGACAACTTGGTGGCTATCCAAAAGCACTAGCTCTTAGCGGTGTACTCATGTTAGTTTTGTCCTTATTACCTGGGATACCAATGGTACCTTTTGTTGGTTTAAGTATTGTTATTGGCGGGTTAGCCTTCTTTCTGTATCAAAAAGAAATTAGTAAAGAAANAGCAGCTGAAACCCTTCTTTTAGAAGCAAATCAAAATGAAATAGACGAAGAACCTCTCTCAAGCGTATTACATATAGATCAAGTTCGACTTGAATTNGGTTACGGACTACTTCCTTTGGTAAGTGAAACAGATGAAAATTACCGTTTAACGGATCAGATAAAGTCACTCAGAAGGCAAATAGCTAGCGAGAGCGGTTTTATAATGCCNCAGGTAAGAATTCAAGATAATCTTCAGCTGCCCCCAAATACCTATGTTGTAAGGATTAAGGAAATTGAGGTAGGAAGCAGCGATATAAGGCCTAATCGNCTTCTTGTTATGGATGCTTCGGGAGATTCAATTGATTTACCCGGAACCGAGACNACAGAACCAACATTTGGACTTCCAGCCATGTGGGTNGATCCCGAAAATCGAGAGGAAGCAACATTNAAGGGATATACAGTAGTTGACCCAGCAACCGTGATAACAACCCACCTTACCGAACTAATAAGAGATAATATGTCTGAGCTTTTATCTTATATTGAAACTCAAAATCTCTTGGATGAATTGCCAAATGAACACCAAAAACTTGTCGGTGAGGTAGTACCAAATCAAATATCAGTAGGCGGTATACAGCGAGTTCTACAAAACTTACTTAATGAAAGAATTTCTATTCGTGACCTTTCAACTATTTTGGAAGGAATATCAGAGGCCTGCGCGTTTACCCGAAACGTGACACAAATTACTGAGCATGTGCGNTCTCGTCTTTCCCGACAAATTAGTGAACAGAATTCTACCGAGGATAATTTCATACCTCTCGTAACACTATCTGCCGAATGGGAGCAAATTTTTGCTGAGTCCATTATAGATCAAGGCGACGACAAACAACTCTCTATGCCGCCTAGCCAATTGCAGCGATTTATAGAAGCAGTTAGACTTACTCTTGATGAGTTGTCCGAGAGCGGAGAGTCACCAATAGTTTTAACTTCCCCAGTAGCCCGTCCATTTGTAAGATCTATTATTGAACGTTTCAGACCAACAGCAAATATAATGTCGCAGAATGAGCTTCATCCAAAAGCAAAAATTAAGACCCTGGGGCAAATTTAACAATTAAAGCAACACAAATTTAGGAAATCTGAGGGAATGCGATTAAAGACTTTTTCAGCCTCTTCAATGAGTGACGCACTCAAGATGGTAAAAGAACATTTTGGTGAGGATGCTATCATAGTTTCTTCTCAAAAGGCTGAAAATGGTCTGGGGGTTAAAGTAACAGCTGCAGTAGATGCCGAAAACGAAGTCCCAATTACCTCTGATGGGTTTGNTCCTAAACAATTGAAAGAAATAGATGATAGATTAACAAGTATTCTGTCGGGTCATGGGATCCCTCCTANAATAACAGATCAGATCTTAAACATTAGCTCTGCCTTAGGTCTTGATGATATCGATACTTCTTTAGCCAGCTCGATGGACCAACTTCTAAATTTTAAACCATTTCCTAGACCCAACGATCCGGAAATATTGATGTTGGTTGGCCTTCCTGGNGCCGGCAAAACCGTTACGACGGCAAAACTCGCTACGAAGGCAGTAATGGGTGGCGCTAAAATAAATGTTATCACTACAGATAGAGTAAGAGCGGGGGGCGTTCAGCAATTAGAGGCTTTCACAGATATATTGAAACTTGATCTTATGTGCGCCAATGATGGATATTCCCTGCGAGAAGCGATATCTGCGGGTATNCCCGACTGCCAGACTATTATTGACTGTGCCGGAGGAAATCCATTTAACAACGCCGATTATATCAGGCAAAAAGATTTGATAAGCTCAATACAGGCTAAAGTCATAATGTTACTAGCCGACGGCACAGACCCTCTTGAAGCCGCCGACTTAGCACAAGCTTATTCAGAACTAGGCGCAGAGGGTCTAATTGGAACTCGAACCGATGTCGCCAAAAGGCACGGATCTNTGATAGCAGCGGCAGTTAGCGGCAACTTAGATATTTACGGTGTAGGTGTCGGTCCAAGCGTCACAGATGGGTTAGAACAATTAAATGCAGTGTCTCTGGCACGTTTGTTGCTCAGCGATACCAACGCAAAGGAAAGTTGAATTAAACAGCAGGAATACGCATCAAGACTGGAAACTGGCCAAACGCTTGATATCAACAATTGAGGAATTGTTTATTATGAATACAGAACTAGAAACCCATGGGCAAACTGGCCAAAACACGGTTCTAACGGGGAGCAAAAGTATTTTAGCCGTTGCATCAGGCAAAGGCGGCGTGGGCAAAACATGGTTCTCAATCTCACTTAGCCATGCATTTGCTTTAAAAAAATCAAACGTTCTATTGTTCGACGCTGATCTTGGGCTGGCTAATGTCGATATTCAATTAGGGTTGATGCCTCAACGCGATATAGGAGGCGTCATTTCAGGTAAACTCTCATTAGCTCAAGCTAAAGTGAGGTTTGATCAAGGTAACTTCGATGTAGTTGCGGGCCGTTCAGGCTCCGGGAACCTAGCGGCACTTCCCCCCGCCCAACTAATTAGTTTGGGAGACGATTTGGTCGAACTATCCAAAAATTATGATCAAGTGATAATGGATTTGGGTGCNGGAATAGATCGTACGGTTCGAAATCTTGCTTGCCGAGCTAGGACAATCATAGTAATCGCTACCACGGAGCCAACTTCACTGACAGATGCTTANGCTTTTGTGAAGTTATCAATTCAGACAAACCCTTCNNCCGATATACGCATTGTAATTAATAATTGCGCAAGCCACATAGAGGGTCAACGTACATTTGAGACGCTTCGAAAAGCTTGCGAGAGCTTTCTCAAATTTGACCCACCATTTTTAGGCTCCATACGTCATGACAGTANAGTNACAGAGGCTATTAGAAATCAAATNCCACTTCTCACCCGCCATCCAACATCTCATGCTGCGAGCGACATTTCGACGATAGTAGATCGCTTATTGGCAGACCTGTGAGTTCAGTTCCACCCACCAATTCAGTANNGACAAGTGAGCCAACNNTCACAACTATTTCGGCACGCGTTATTGAAGGACTGAGCGTTTTAGAGCGGTTACCTGCGAGAGGGTCCTTCTTAGCGCAAATTATCGAAATAAAAGAGCCCAATCTAATAAAATTATCGGTGGGCATTAAAGAATTGAAGGCTAGAATAAATGGCAACGTCCCGCCTAGCATCAAGCCAAATATGACTATAAAATTTCATACGACTGCACAAAAAAATAATATAAAATTGTTTTTGCCAGAACCTGAAAATTTAGTCGGTTCAACAAAACAGAGGTCGAACGCTACTGACCAAAATACCGCAACTAAAAAAGGAACCAAACCAGATCTCCAAAACACTGAAATCAAAGTGGGGAATTGGATTAAGGCCGCTATTATATCAAACAAAAATTTACCGACTGTGAGCGAAACGCCCTCAACGGGTATCGCAAAAGATCCGGAGTTGAAAAAAAATATTCTTACAAATCAGTCGTCATCTCCAATGCAAAAAAGATTAAAATCGGCGTCAGTATTACCAAATCACCAGAATAAATATAACAAGAACGTACCAAAGCTTATTGGCTTCTTTATCAAGAAAAATATAGCCAAGAGTCTTTTCGTGCTCGAGCCTGAAAATAGAACCATTCCAAAAAAAGGAAAAAGAAGTAGTTTTTTAAGAACTTTACCCACTTTAGGAAATATAAAACACCTAGGACTATCAAAGGTAACAGAGACCTTGCCTGCGTTTAAATTAAGACACACTCCGATTAATCAAGACAAGCCAACTAATTCATTTTCTACAAAAACATCGACCACTAACTCCAGAAATTTGCCGATCGGCCGAGGTATAAATTCATATTCGTTATCGAAAATGCCAAGTACGAAAAGTGCTCTAGGAAGAAAGGTTTTAATCGAAGAAAAATACGACAGGTTTAACGCCGGCGCCATATCAACGAAAAAAAATCAATATGGGAAAAGTATTGCACCGGTTATGAGGTCTTATTCAAAAGAAGAAATTTTTGTGGGTAAGCTAACTAAAGTTGTGCCCGTAAACACTTCAGACAATATAAATAATAGAACACCGAACAGTTTAATAAGTGAACGGAGAAAAGCCCTTTTTTCACTTCAGGAAATCACTGCCATTAAGCGTTCACGTTCAGGCTACGGTCGATCGAATAATAATGGAGCTATTCCATCAGAGATAACAAAGGCCATTCTTCAATCAAACTCGGGACAAAAAAAAACTATTCCTGTTACGGACGTGAGGATAGTTTCAATTGCTGATAACGGATCAACATTAAACTCCTTACAAAGAAATAAGAACCCCAACACTCAAATTGGAAAAATTGTTGCCCAAACACCTAGCGGGCAAAGCATACTGTCGATTAAAGACAAATTTTTAATTCTTAATGGAGCTTTAAAAAACCCCATAGGCACGAACTTGGTACTAGAATTTCCAACCAATCTTACTCAACAAAGTACCGCGCCAAGGCTAAATACTTACATACCGTTCTCTTTGTCTGCATATCCAAATTGGAGTAATTTGGAGGAGTTATTAACCAAATTAAACGATACTGAAAAAACCGTCAGTCAGAAAGATTTTATAGAAAATATCGTTGGAAAATCGGGAAAGAATTTAACCGCTTCTCTAGCGCATTTCCTCAGCGCTGTGAGGACTGGCAACGCAACTAAATGGATGGGTAATTTGTTTAACAACGAGAATTTTTCTGGGGTTGATAGAATATTGGAAGGGCTCCAAGATGATTTTATTTTTATGCAAAGAGCGAGTGAAACCTCCGATAATGGATGGCGAGGATTCTTTTTACCGCTCCTCGACGATAATCAATTATCGATAATCCAATTTTTTATTCGTCACGAGCACCATCGCAAACAATTCTCAAAATCAAACAAAAACGATGATTCAGTTCAATTCTTGGTTGAATTAAATCTGACTAATATTGGCGCGATGCAAATTGATGGACGTTTGAAAGACAAAGAACTGATTTTAGTGATCAGAACTAGACAAGATTTAAAACCCCGCCTACAACAAGGTATCGAGCGCGTATTTTTCAAAACTCTATCCGCCTCTGAACTAGTTGGGACATTGACGTTTAAAACCCATTCAAAAATGCCCCCGCTCCCCATTGACAAATTAAACGGCTATATCCAACCTTCTATGCCTTCAACAATAATTTAAACGAGTTTCAATGTTACCTGCCGCTATACTTTTTGATTTAGATGACACATTAATTTCTCCTCACCTTCATCGGAAAACGTTTTGG
>NZVJ01000077.1 GCA_002701455.1 Rhodospirillaceae bacterium | reverse complement strand
AAAACTAAAAAACAGCGGTGCCGTGTGAATAAGAGTAAAGACCCGAAATTTACGCGATATAAAACATTTTCCCAAGGTATTAATATAAGTTGATTGGAGTGAAAACATGGCGCAACTAACTGGATCAGAAATTCTAGCTAAGGCATTAAAAAATGAAGGAGTAGAAGATTTATTCTTTTTGATGGGGGGACCAATGCTGCTGGCTGAGGAATCGTGCATCAAAGAGGGTATACGGCCAATAGACGTTAGGCATGAGCAAGCAGCTGCGTTTATGGGGCAAGCCTATAGTAGGCTGCTAAATAAGCCCAGTGTTTGTATGGCCGCAAGCGGTCCAGGGGTAACAAATTTGATTACCGGGGTAGCAAACGCTTTCGTGGATTGTGTTCCATTGGTAGCGGTTGGCGGCTCTAGTCCATTCAAAACATATGGCCAGCAAGTATTTCAGGAAATCGATCAGCTTGGCATGATGAAACCTTGTACAAAATGGGCTGAGCGGATTTATACGCTGAGCCGTATCCCTGAAATGGTAAATGTAGCATTTCAAAAAGCAATGGCCGGTAAACCTGGTCCTGTTTATCTAGATTGCCCCGGCGATCTATTATACGAGAAAATAGATGAAGAAAAGATAGATTGGTCTATTTCAGGACGAGTTTTACCTCGAGCGCGACCGTATGCTTCACCACAAATGATAGACGAAACAATAGAAGCATTACGTAGGGCAGAACGGCCAGTAATTATAACTGGCGGGGGAATTCTCTGGTCGGACGCTTCCTCAGAATTACAAGAGTTTGTTGAAAAAACACAGATCCCGTTCTATACGACACCTCAGGGGCGTGGTGTTATTCCGGAAGATCATCCACTATCTTTTATGACCGTCAGGTCAGCGGCTTTTAGAGAAGCAGACCTAATAATGATAATTGGTACACGGATGAATTATATAATAGGCCACGCAGCTCCGCCAAGGTTTAACGCGGAAGCAAAGATTGTTCGGATTGATATAGATGAGGATGAAGTTAGTACTAGTCCGCGTTCTGTCGATATTGGAATAGTTGGCGATGCGAGAGCCGTATTGGAACAAATTAATGAAAAACTAAATGAAAAAGCAGAGAAATTTTCATATGAGAGCTGGATAAAACGTCTTGGCGATGAGGAAGCATCTAAAAGATCCAAGCCCGGTGGTAACGCCATCTCGGACAGCGAACCCATCCATCCTTTACGACTTTGCGAAGAAGTAAAAAATTTTATGGACAGGGACGCAATTCTGGTTGTTGATGGCCAGGAAATTTTAAATTACGGGCGTCAATCGATGCCTACATTTTCGCCGGGACATCGTCTTAACTCTGGTCCGTTTGGCACAATGGGCGTCGGATTGCCTTTTGGTTTAGGAGCGAAGGTTGCTAAACCACAAAAACAGGTAATTGTTGTCCATGGTGATGGTTCATTTGGGTTAAATGCGATGGAACTTGATACGGCAGTGCGTCACGGAATAAATGTTTTGGTGATTGTTAGTTTAAATGGCGGGTGGACTGCTGATCCTGATGGCACCAAGCCAGGTCGTGACCTCGGGTATACGCGTTATGATAAAATGGCGGAGTCACTAGGATGTTATTCTGAGTACATAGAGAAGCCAGAAGAGATTAAAGGTGCACTGGAAAGAGCGCAGGAAAAAGTCAATGAAGGCATGGTAGCTTTGGTTAATATTAAAACTGATCATACTGCAAGAGCCGGGACACAAAATTTTTCCCAATACTCCACCTAGAATTTATAGCAGCTGTTTGATTTCCGGCTGACCTTGGCTTGGTCGCGCTTATAATTAAAAATTTACAAAGAGTGGCTTGCTCATAGCATGATAGCTGTTTATAAACGCGACGCTACCTCAGCAATAAGGTGAATTTTTAATGGAAAAGGAAAGAAGAATTTAAATGGGTATTGAGAGAACTTTTTCTATAATTAAACCGGATGCAACGCTGGCCAATAAAACGGGAGCTATTAATGCTCTTATAGAGGAAAGCGGCTTACGTATAATAGCTCAACGTCGTATTCGGATGAGCAAAGCCCAAGCACAACAGTTTTATGCCGTCCATGCTGAAAGGCCCTTTTATGATGAGCTTGTAGATTTTATGACGTCGGGTCCCGTTGTTGTGCAGATTTTAGAGGGAGAGAATGCTATAGCAAAATACCGGGAAGTGATGGGGGCTACTAACCCAGCGGAGGCAGCAGACGGCACAATAAGAAAGCTTTACGCTAAGAGTGTTGGTGAAAATTCAGTTCATGGCTCTGATGCACCTGCAACGGCAGCAGAAGAAATACCCCAATTTTTCTCTGACGAACAGATAACTGGTTAGCCAGAAGCCAATACTTGCCTACTATTTTATNTCAAAAATGAAAAGTAATTATGACGGGCTTTTAGCTTGGCACCACGATTCTGTTGCGTTATTTGATTTTACGAAATAGTACGNAATCAAACAACTAGCCAGGCGAGAAGCAGCAAAGTTATCACTATTAGTACAATCGACACTTGAATCAAAGTGCACACACCTTTGTATGTGTCAGCGTGAAATTTATAGTCTGGATTATTGTCTGTCTGGTTTGATGCCATTTTAAGAGCCNCCCCTGTANTTTTTATAAATAAAAAAATAAACGAAATCAAATTTCCGTTGAAAAATTTAACAAGCTGCCATTTTGAAGCCTCTTAGTAGAGCCGATTCTTATGCCTCCTTTATTCAGGAGTTTATTTGCAACTAGTTTTAGCCCTAAAGAGTATAGTTTATGTTCTTCGGCAAGTACACGATTTGCTAAATCATGGGGGCTATCAGAATCAAAAACTGGCACAGCCACTTGACCTATGATTGGTCCTGCGTCTAATGCGGCTGTCACAAAGTGAAGCGTGCAACCTGATATTTTAACTCCTGCTTCTAATGCTCGTTCGTGAGTTTTTGTTCCAGGAAAACTAGGAAGTAAACTAGGGTGTATGTTCAGTATTCTATTTCCCCACCTATTTACAAAATCTTCAGATAAGATCCTCATGAAACCGGCGAGGCAAATTAATTCACANTTTTCCTTAGAAAGTATGACTGANAATTGAGAATCGAACTCTTCTCGAGTAGNATAATTTTCGTGCTNTANGATTTTTGCCGTTATACCCGATTCTTGTGCNCTNTGGATGCCCATCGCGTTTGCGTTATTTGATATAACCACAACAATCTCGGCAGGATAATTTGGTGCCTCACAGGCATCAATCAGTGCCTGTAAATTTGTACCAGTCCCCGAAATTAATACCCCTACTTTGATCCTTCGCGTCACCTTACCCAGCTTTCAATATTTTCTATCGTAACTGCTGACTTAGTCTCAGTACGCTTCTCTAAGAAACCTAATTCATAAACGGTTTCGCCAAATTTAGTGAGTTTCTGGGCTACCTCATGCGTAAGNTTAGGGTCAGTTATCAAAATCATGCCAATNCCGCAGTTGAATGTATTAGCGAGTTCCTTTGGTGAAATTAATCTGGTTTCCATTAACCATTCNTAGACGGGTGGAAGTGACCATTTTAAAACATCAATACGTGCTGATAGTGTATCGTTAAATGAGCGTGGTGGGTTTTCCAGTAATCCTCCCCCAGTTATATGAGCAAGTCCCCGAATTCCGCCTTCTCGGAGTGCATTTAGGCATGGTTCTACGTAAATGCGTGTTGGTTCCATTAATGCCGTACCCAAATCCCGGTTCTCAATAAAAGGACAAGGNTCTCCGTATTTAATGTCTAATTGNTCTATNACTTTCCGAACTAGCGAAAAGCCATTAGAATGAAGGCCATTTGAGGCCAACCCTAAAATTACATCGCCCTCTTGAGCACTCGCATTCGTTAATAAATTCTCGCGCTCTACCGCGCCAACGGCAAACCCCGCCAAATCATAATCACTGCCTGAATACATGCCTGGCATTTCTGCNGTTTCTCCGCCAATCAACGCGCANCCAGCAATCTGGCAACCCCGTGCAATACCACTTATCACTTCTTTTGCTGTAGGCAGGGATAAGTGGCTGGTTGCATAGTAATCTAAGAAAAATAATGGCTCTGCACCCTGAACCACAAGGTCATTAACACACATCGCNACTAAATCAATTCCCACCTGCNTGTGATTATTTGTTTCGATGGCTAGTTTTAGTTTGGTTCCNACGCCATCCGTGGCAGCTACCAATATAGGGTCCCTATATTGCGTTGCCCTCAAGTCGAANATGCCGCCGAAACCTCCGATTTTACCATCGGCTCCAGCTCTGGAGGTAGAGCGGGTTAAAGGTTTNATCAATTCAACAAGTGTGTTTCCAATCTGGATATCAACGCCAGATTCCTTGTATGACAATGTTGGCGNTTGTTGCTCTTTTTTTATGATATCCTCCATAGCTATCGAAACTAAGATAAAGTTGNTAGAATAGACAAAAATTCAATCGAGAAACCAATAATGGTCAATATGCNTTCGAATAAATAAGTGAACTAGGTTTTAATATTGCTATGCTTTTTATCTTTACATGATGTACGTATCAAAATCTAAATATCTCTATCTTTTCATTNTGCTTCTGTATTGTTGCCTTGGTCGTAGTGCAGAANTTGATGCAAATCAAGTTTTTAAAATTGAAAATATTGAGGTTGATGAAACGGCCGACAACGCCATTGCCGCTCGAGATCAAGCTTTGGAAAATAGCCAGAGGGAGGCTTGGAAGCTGCTCGTGAGCCGAATAACCCTGCCTAATGACAAGCANAAAATTTTAGCAATATCTATCGATGAAATAAAATCCTTGGTTCAGGGTTACGAAGTTGTGCGAGAAAAAGTTTCACCAGTTCGTTACNTGGCTAACATAACTGTAGCCTTCAACCCCGAACTGGTGCGTGNAATATTTTTAGATAATGGTGTTCCTTTTGCTGAAACTCCTAGTCTGCCTATTTTATTANTTCCTATTTACGAGACAAATGGTGTTTCCCAATTATGGGATGGCCCAAATCCATGGAGGGATGTTTGGAAGGACAGCNCATTCGATAATAGTTTGCTTCCTATAATTGTTCCGAGTGGTGATTTTGANGATATTAAGTATTTATCAGCTAGCCAGGCNATTAACGGTAATCTTAGTCAATTTGAAACAATTATGGAAAAGTATGACGCGACTAAAGTAATTGTGGCAAAGGTATCTCGAAAATTTGATCTTATTGATAATTCACCTCTTTTAGAAATAACTATTCGTCTCCATGAANCAGGTGATTATGGCGAAACGATAGTTGATGTGATCAAAGTATCGCCCGATAGNGACTTAAATGAACTGATGATTGCGGGTANGCAAAAAATAATGAAAAGTCTCAGATCTGCTTGGAAGAAAGAAAATATGGTGACTTCCGGTGTTAAACAGCGAGTTTCGGCAGAGGTTCCAATAATGGGGTTAACACACTGGTTGTCTATTCGCTCTAAACTGAGNGAAATCGGTACACTTAGAATATTTGACTTAGTTCGGTTGACTAGAGAAAAAGCTCTAGTCGATCTATGGATAATGGGTAGTTTAAAACAACTCCGAAATGCCCTGCAGCACAAGAGACTTGCACTTTATGAAAATGATGAATTTTTAATCCTTTGTGAACAAAGTGACATAACACCGCAGATTTGTAACGAAATGAAAAATAATAGTAAGTAAAGTGAGTTAACCGTCGATGACAAGACTAAATTCTACTATTTTTTGGCTT
This sequence comes from Rhodospirillaceae bacterium, assembly GCA_002701455.1. Classification (GTDB taxonomy): domain Bacteria; phylum Pseudomonadota; class Alphaproteobacteria; order Thalassobaculales; family Thalassobaculaceae. The sequence continues at coordinate 10,494 of NZVJ01000077.1, read as the reverse complement.
CTTGTAGCTGTTATTGTGGCGTTGAGTTTTTATTTCCTTAGAGCAATTCTTCTGCCATTTGCTATCGGGATAGCAATAGCATATTTCCTTGACCCTATAGTGGACAAATTTGAAAAGTTGGGTTGGTATCGATCATTATCAGCCTTAGTTACTCTTTTCGTTTTCCTTGCACTTACAATTTTTCTTATATTGCTTTTAGTTCCCGTTTTAACGAGTCAATTGAAGAATTTTGCCCAATTCCTGCCANTCATAATGGATAAACTGCAGTTGATAATCGATGCCCTGGCAACGATACTCAATAACAAAATTGATGAAAAATTATTAGATTTTCCGACAAGCGGGGTCGTTAAGTGGTCTACTCGGATGTTAAGTGGAGTGATAGACGGTGGCACTGCTATTGCTAATCTCCTGTCGCTTCTCCTTATAACCCCGCTGGTAGCATTCTATCTATTGCGGGATTGGGACTTAATAGTAGAGAAGATATATAGCTGGTTCCCGCTAACGTATAAGGACACGTTGCAAGAGCAACTAAGAGAGATTGATAAAACTTTAGCGGCATTTGTAAGAGGACAAGGAACGGTATGTCTAATTTTGGCTTCTTATTATGCAATTGCGTTGACGGTCTCTGGCTTAGAGTTTGGTTTAATTATAGGTATTTTTGCTGGTTTAATATCATTTGTCCCATTCGTTGGAGCAATAGCTGGAGGTTTGCTTAGTATTGGTTTAGCGTATCTNCAGTTTGAGGCATGGATAGATATTCTAGTCATTGCTGGGGTGTTTGTCCTAGGGCAAATTTTGGAAGGTTANGCGCTAACGCCAAAATTTGTTGGAGAAGCGGTCGGTTTACATCCGGTCTGGGTTATTTTTTCTCTATTAGCGGGAGGGGCGCTGTTTGGGTTTTTAGGTGTGCTATTAGCCCTGCCAATGGCCGCTATNATTGGTGTGCTTTTTCGCTTCGGCTTAGTNCGTTATAAAGCTAGCTCATATTATACAGGTAAGGACAGCGAAAACTAATCAAAAAAATACTGAACACCGTTTATACAAATATTTGCTCGAGAATGATTGATAAAAATTTTCAACTGACGTTTGATCTCTATGGTGAAGAATCGTTCAACAGAGATGACTTCATTATATCGAATTCAAATAAAGATGCCTTAGCCTGGATAGACAGTTGGCCTGCATGGCCAGAAAATGTTTCCGGTTTGAATATTTTTGGTGCTCGTTCATCAGGAAAAACACATCTTGCGAATATATGGAAGTCAAAAGCAAATGCGCTATCTATAACTAGTCCATTATTAGATTTGGTAAATTTAAGAAAACTATTAGAGAGTCATGAAAATGTATTGATAGATAATTTTGACTCCTCGTGGAAAGAGGAACCTATATTGCACTTGTATAATTTGATGCAAGAAGTGGNAGGAACACTCGTTATTGTAAGTGAAAAACCAGCCTCTCAGATCGNTATAAAACTTCGTGATCTAGCATCTCGAGTTTCAACAATGACGACCGTGGAATTGAAGCCGCCAGATGATGAACTCATAAAAGGNGTCATGAGGAAATTATTTAAAGATCGTCAAATAGAAGTCCCAAGCGAAGTAGTGAACTATTTAACTATAAGGATGGAAAGATCGTTTAAGGAGGTTAGTCGAATGGTAGATAGATTAGATAAAACTTCTCTTTCAGAAAAAAATGCGATAACTCTCTCCCTTGCNAGAAGAATATTGCAGGAAAAATATTAAAAAGGAACAAAAATGGATTTGGGAATAAAAGGTAAAAATGCTCTTGTTTGTGCGGCTAGTAAAGGNCTTGGGCGAGGATGNGCTGAAGCNTTGGCTGAAGCAGGCGTTAACCTAACTATTTGTGCCAGAACTGAAAAAGACATCGTTGCTACTGCAAATGAGATCCGATTGAAATATCGAGTGGGTGTAGAGAGTGTTGCTTGTGATATTACGACTAGTGCAGGTAGAGAGGCAGTGCTAAAAACGTCAGGCCCCGTGGATATACTTATTAATAATGCAGGGGGGCCGCCCCCGGGGCAATTTAGAGACTGGACTAGGGAAGATTGGATAAAAGCTATAGACGCCAACATGCTGACCGCAATAGAGCTGATTAAATCTACTGTTGATGAAATGATTTCAAATAAGTTTGGCAGGATCATAAATATTACCTCTGCTGCTGTTAAGTCACCCATTTCGATACTAGGNCTATCAAATGGNGCACGGATGGGGCTAACAGGGTTCTGCGCTGGAATATCAAGAGATACAGTTCGAGACGGGGTTACAATTAATGGTCTATTGCCGGGGCCGTTTGAAACGGATAGGCTTCTTGGAAACCTAAAGGTCCGCGCCGTTGCTGCTGGATTAAGTGAAGAGGACATGTACAGGCAGGCCGCAGACGAGAACCCAGCAGGCCGCTTCGGGAATTCTCAAGAGTTTGGACAAACTTGCGCATTTCTATGCAGTATGCACGCAGGCTTTATCAACGGTCAAAATATCCTTATGGATGGTGGTGCATTCAGAAGCTCATTGTGATTTTAAGACTTGAAACAAAAAATTGTAATTTTCAAGAAAAGCGCAGGATAATTAAAGGTTCGAGTGCCAATAAAATGTCTCTTAAGTTGAAGNATCAACATCTGACCCCATTTCATTGTAANTTTGTCAATGTCNTTAGGAGGCATTAATGACTGAGAATAAAAATCTCAGTTGGAACAGTGAAGCCNCTGAGCATGGTGGAAGATATTTTAATCGTGAGTTATCGTGGTTATTGTTTAATCGGCGTGTGGTTGAAGAAGCTAGAAACCAATCANACCCCATTCTAGAACGATTAAGGTTTGTCGCTATTGCCTGCTCTAACTTGGATGAGTTTTACACTGTCCGTGTGGCTGGTTTAAGGAGCATGGTTTCAGCTGGACTAACAACAAAAAGTGCGGACGGCCTTACACCAAAACAACAGCTAAATCGAATTTTACCTGCGATAGCAGATTTGACTTTTGATCAACAAAAGACTTTTCAAGAAATAAAGGAAGAACTGACAGGTAAAAATATATTAATCTTAAAGTTCAAAGAATTATTTGACGACGAGAAATCTTGGTTGGGTAAGTTCTTTCGAGATGAAATTTTCCCTGTTCTGACCCCTTTGGCGGTTGATCCAGCTCATCCTTTCCCTTTTCTTTTAAATGGCGCTTCCTGTCTTGCATTAATGCTTAAAAGTATAAATGGCCAAGAAGAAATGGAAGGGCTTATACCGATGCCTTCGCAACTAGGACGATTTGTNGAACTTCCAGGTAACTCTAACAGGTATATTTGCTTAGAACATATTATCTCCGAGTTTGTAAGTGATGTTTTCCCAGATTTTGAAGTCACAGGACAGGGTTTGTTTAGNTTGTTNAGGGACAGCGAATTAGAAGTCGATGATGAGGCAGAAGACTTAATGCTGTCGTTTGAAACTGCGTTGAGAAGACGTCAGCGGGGCGGAATAATCCAAGTAATGGTCGATGATGANATGCCCGCGAGTTTAGAACGTTTTGTGATATCAAAACTGGAGTGCGATGAAGCAGATGTTTTTAAGGTAAATTTTGTAGGGTTGCATCAGATTGAAGAGATAATACCTNAGGAACGAAATGATCTTTTATGGTCGCCTCTCAATGCAAGATTTCCAGAAAGAATACGTGACTTCGGGGGNGACTGTTTTGCNGCTATCAGGGCTAAAGATATTATAGTTCACCATCCTTATGAGAGTTTCGATGTTGTTGTTCAGTTTTTGAGGCAAGCGGCAATTGATCCTGCTGTCGTTGCTATTAAGCAAACACTATATAGGACGAGTGAAAACTCTCCTATAGTTTCGGCGTTAATTGAAGCGGCTGAGTCTGGAAAGTCAGTCACGGCTATAATAGAGTTGAAAGCGAGGTTTGATGAAGCNGCTAANATCAGTGTGGCGCGGGATCTGGAAAGAGCAGGGGCGCAAGTTGTTTACGGGTTTTTGGATTTAAAAACGCATGCCAAAGTATCCCTAGTNGTTCGCCGGGAAAGCAAAAGCCTAAGGAATTACGCTCATTTTGGGACTGGNAATTATCATCCCATAACAGCAAAAGTTTATACTGATCTGTCATTTTTTACTTCTGACCCAGCAATGTGTAGGGATGCTGCTCGTATTTTCAATTACATAACGGGTTATGCTAAACCGCTTGAAATGGAAAAGATTTTTATAGCGCCTTTAAGCTTACGCTCTAATTTGCAAAAGTTTATCGAACGAGAAATAGAGTTCGCGAAAGTTGGGAGGCCGGCAAATATTTGGGCAAAAATGAATGCGCTTGTNGATCCNGAAATCATNGACTTATTATATAAGGCGTCTGATGCCGGGGTATATATCGACTTAATTATTAGGGGTATGTGCTGTTTAAGACCAAATTTGGAAGGTCTATCGGAAAATATCAGGGTACGCAGCATTGTTGGGCGTTTTTTAGAGCATTCTAGAATTATTTGTTTTGGTAATGGCGATCATTTGCCCTCAAAGNCNGCAGAAATTTTTATCTCTTCAGCAGATTGGATGGGAAGAAATTTAGATAGAAGACTGGAGCACTTTGTTCCAATTGAGAATCCTACTGTTAGACGACAAGTTTTAGATGAAATTATGGTTGCAAACTTAAAGGATGAAAGAAATTCCTGGTTACTTGACTCTAACGGGACTTATCATCGAATTGTGGTAGGCGATGAACCTTTTTCGGCTCACAAATATTTTATGACTAATCCCAGTCTTTCTGGAATGGGGAGTGCTCTTGAAAAAATATCGCCAGAAAATTTGATTTCGTTNGATAATAGAGAAAAATAACGGGTCTTCTGCGGAGTGGTTTTCAGTGTATCTTAAAGAAAATCAGGAACGGGCGGGTGTTTTAGATATAGGTTCGAATTCTATAAGACTAGTTATTTTTCGTGGAAATGGGGTTGCCCCATTACCTGAATTTAACGAGAAGGCCCTATGTGGTCTTGGAAATGATATCCAGAAAACGGGAAAATTATCAAAGGTCGGGAAAGCAAGCGCTATTGAAAATATAGCNAGGTTTGCAAAAATCATTGAAAAAATGAATTTGGGACAGCTACACGTAATAGCCACGGCGGCGGTACGAGAAGCGGCAGACGGAAGACAATTTGCAGCGGAGCTAGAAAAATTATTTAATTTTTCAGTGAAAATACTCTCAGGTAAAGAGGAGGCTTATTTTTCGGCTTTGGGCGTAATTAGCACGTTCGCAAAATCAAAAGGGCTTGTATGTGACTTAGGAGGTGGAAGCCTCGAGTTGGTAAAGATTGATAATGGAAGGGTTCATGAATGCGCAAGTTTACCCATTGGTTCATTACGGTTTGAGGAAATTAACGAGTTTAATAGAAGTAAAATCTTGAGTCTAATTGATGATCAACTTGATTCAGTCAAATGGCTTCAAGACGTTACTCCTAATTCTATATATGCTATNGGAGGAGCATGGCGAAGTTTAGCGCGCTTGCATATGGAGTTTGCAAATTATGATTTAAAGGTCATACATGGTTATTCGGTAAAAAGGNCTGAGCTTGAGTCATTTTTAGAACAATTATATCCTATTACCATTTCTACAAAACTTCCAGATGATCCGCAGTGGTCCCCTGTTTCATCAAATCGGGCAGAGCAAATGCCAATTGCTTCATTAATTTTGAGCAAAATAATGTCTAAGGTTAACTCTCGGAGGGTAACTTTCTCTGCGGCAGGGTTACGTGAAGGATATTTATTCGACAGAATAGATGAAAAAGAAAAAAAATTAGACCCAATTTCTGCCGGTTTAATGCATATTTTCGTACCTTCTTGTGATGAAACAAATTACGCAAAAGAACTGGAGCATTTGATCTGCTCTTTCTTCCCCGCTATTTCACCAAAGTTTGCTCGCTTAATNCGTGTTATTTGCCAGATNAGAAACATTGGTCGTGATGAGCATCCTAGTTATCGGGCGGAGCAGTCATACTTACGTTTGTTGAGACACCCAACTTTAGGTGTAACGCATAAAGAGAGAGTATTTATAGCTACGGCNATATTGAATCGTTATCACGGAGCAACAATTCAAGCTTTTGATAAAGGTTTTCCAAATATTATAACGNGTGAAGAGTACAAGATGGCCTCGTTGATTGGATTAATACTTGATTTTGGCATTACCTTTTCGGGTGAGATTACGGGGATTTTGGATAGAGTTCAGGTTCGAGTTGANCCTGGAAAAATATTGATACGGTACCCGAAGGATATAGCAACCAGTAAGGGACAAGCTGNCACGAAAAGAACGCNNATTCTAGAAAGAGCTTTTAATCAAAAGATAAGTTTTTACGCGGTCTAGACTAAAAGCATAAAGTTGTTAATTGATTTGAGATATCTTTACGCTGCTATTGTAAATGGAAAGACCAATCTTTCCAGACTTTAACAAAAGGGCGTCATTTCCAAAGATTTCCCTGCGCCAGCCCTTTAATGCCGGCACGTTTGCCATATCGTCTTCCGCGATTGCCTCTAGATCGGCCGTTCCGGCAATTAATTTTTGTGCCACATTATTTTCTTCAGATTTCATCTTTAATAAAACCTTTAGAAGTTCAACAATAGCACTACTATGGTTGTTTTTGCGCTCTCTTTTTTCAATTTTGGGTGCTTTTTCTGTTGGTATCTTCCTGGCTAAACTAATTGTTTTCAATATTTCATTACCGGATTTACTTGCTGCATAATTGGTCGAAATACTNCTTACCTTTGCCAATTCTTCTGGTGTTTCTGGNGCCCGTGCGGCAATATCTANTAGAACGTCATCGCGGAGCACCCGATTTCTTGGAATGTCTTTGCGTTGTGCTTCCTGTTCTCTGAAGGAGGCTAAAGCTTTCACTAGAATCAAAAAGCGTGGCCGTCCACTTCTCACCTTTAGGCGTGACCAAATATTCTCCGGGTCAACTATATAGGTGTTTGGGTTAGTGACTAGGCCCAGTTCCTCAAGCAACCAAGTTTCTCGGTTATTCGCCTTNAACTGCTTTTCTAAACTCTCGTATACCTTTCTAAGATGGGTTACATCGGACAAGGCATATTTNAGTTGGGTATTTGACAGGGGGCGTTGGGACCAATCGGTAAATCTTGATGATTTATCTATTTCAATCTCTACAATTTGTTTGACCAATTTATCATAGCTAATAGCGTCACCATAACCACAAACCATTGCAGCAATTTGTGTATCGAAAACTGGATAAGGAATTTTTTTTGTGAGATTAAAAAAAATTTCCATGTCTTGTCGGCAAGCATGAAAAACTTTTGTTATGTTTGGGTTGTATAATAACTTTAAAACAGGGCTTAAATTTATATCAGGTGACAAAGCATCAACTGCGATAGCGTCTTTCTCTCCGGAGATTTGGATAAGGCATAGCTTCGGATAGTATGTTCTTTCCCTCATGAATTCAGTATCTACNCCNAAATAAACTTCTTTCGAAAGTTTATCGCACGCAGATAAAAGAGAGGAATTGTCACTTATTAAAGTCATTCCAACCGTATACAGGTAAATGGTTACTGGAAAAACATAAAGTTTAAGAGTTATTATAAATGCTTCTGAGCTTTATTTCCATTCGTTATTTAGAGCTAATTTTTTGTCAGCATTTTTTTTTAATTTTTTGTCATACATGCTCAAGTCAGCTTGATCGATCAACTCAGTATAATTTTCGCGGCCTGAATAATCATAGCGTCCAATACTAGCGGTTATGAATGCTTTTTGACCATCCCATTCGAATTCCAAGCGGGCTATTGCACTTTGTATGTCGTCAACTCTCCTGGAAACCATTGGGGATGGGAGACCTGCTAATATAATAGCAAACTCATCACCTCCTAAACGTCCGACAGTGTCGGTTTCACGAACCTTGCGCTTTAGGCACTTAGAAANTTCTTGAAGCAATTTATCGCCTGCTGTGTGACCAAAACGGTCATTTATGTCTTTAAACCCATCAAGATCTAATATTACTAAGGAACCACCAATTTCGTGTCGTTTCGCGGATGATAAAGTGCTTTTTAATTGTGACAAAAAACCACGTCTATTCAATAATTTTGTTAGTTCATCAGTAACTGAAATTTTTTCCAGTTGTTTGATCCTNTTTTGCTGCCGTTCGATGCGTTTTTCGGCTTCCGTCATTGCAAGTAGAGCTAAATTGAGAGCTTTTTCTACTTCGTTTTNTTCTAAAACTTCGCTCGAATGTATATTAGACCCATCGACTAAATTGGAAAAATGGGAAATTATCTGTTCAAGTTTTACTNCTTCAGGTTCTGCGTACTTAACCGATTTTGNTGGCATCGCTATGAAGGGTTTTAGTAATTCCATGCTGTTTTTTGCCCGAGTTTTGCTGTCCCTTTCAACAAAGCAATAGTCGTGCCACATTAATAAAGAATCAGTATGAATGAGTTTTGATACAGCTTTTTTGATAATTGCCGTAAACTAAAAGAATAAAGAGGAGGACGGTTTTATAAGTTTGGCTAGTTAAAAACATTTCCTAGAAGTTTTTGGCGAAGGACTGCGTCAATTAAAGATATTTTGTATAAACACTATCGAGTNATTATAAAAAACGAGANCATAAAATGGNAGCTTAACGGACAAGAGATGANAAATGCTTAAATGTTTATTGCATTATTGTTTTAACCTGATGGTATTCACTATTTTGATGTCGTTTGACGCTAAAGCATTCAGTCGAAATTCTATTGATGAATTNTTGTCTCACCGTGCCTTCTATAAGATGTCGACNATAAAAATCGCTCCTAGTTCCCCAATAGTAAATATCGAGGGCAGGTTGAGTTTTGAACTGAGAGAGTTTTGTGATAGTTGGACTGTGGAACAAAGCTACATCATGGTATATCAAAGAGATAATGGTTCGGAGAAGCAGATTAATACGTTCCTNAGTTCTTGGGAGCAGAAGGAGGGCAATAACTACAAGTTTTTCGTAAAACGCGAAAATAGTGATNCCGGCACAACGTTCATAGAAGGCACGGCTATTATGCCTCAAATTAATGGTGAAGGGACTGTTGACTTCGAAAAGCCAGAATCAAAACAATTTACACTCGATAAAAAAACACTGTTCCCTTCGAAGCACACTTTAGCACTGATAAATGCCGCTAAACGAAANCAAAAAATCTTTCAAAGTTTCATTTTCGATGGCACAGAGGTCGAGCCGTCNGTANTTGTCAGTAGTATTATAGGACCACAAAAAACGTTCAATGGTGATGTTGTAGAGCTGGAAAAAGGGCAGTATTGGCCAATTAGAATGGCTTTTTTTTCGTCCGCAGAAAAGCAAATTGAACCAGAGTACGAAATCGCAATTAACCTCCACAGCAATGGGGTAGTCAGTGCACTTATTCTTGACTATGGCGATATCATCATCGACGTAGAACTCGTCGAGTTAAATTTTCTTGAACATTCTTTTTGCAAATAAGNAAATAGGATTTNAGNATTTCAGCTTGAAGGGCTAATTTAGGATAAGGCCTCGTCCCTTGCCAATTGAATTTGATCCAGTCTTATTTCTGATTTNGTCGATTGCCTTTTCTAATTTTTCTTGTTTGATCGCTTTATCACTTCGGAGATCAGCAACTTCGCTGATTTCATCATCGAAAAGCGTTGATATTGCTACTCCCATTAGCCGATATGTACCATTAGCCTGCGGCAGCAGAAGTTCNAAGGCCACATTGTATATNNCCTCTGCTAATTGAGTCGGNTTTTTAATAGTTTTACGTCTTGTAATTGTCTGAAAATTTTTAGTTTTTAGTTTAAGTGTAANTGTTTTACCNAACTTTTTCTTCGATTTTAATGATGATGAAAGCTGGTCGCAAAGATGCCACAGTATTGGTTTCAGGTGCGGAAGCCCATCTTTATCGGTGTCAAAAGTCGTTTCCTTTGAAATACTTTTAGCAGGTGGATTGGGAGTGATAACTCTGCTGTCTATTCCGTTTGAAAAGTTGGAAAGGCGTTCACCAACACTGCCATATCGTCCTTGAAGATCGTAAACCGAGTAACATTGTAGGTCGAGAATTTTATAGATACCATCACTTTGGAGCTTTCTTTTTAGGCTTGTCCCCACTCCGGATATAACATCGATGGGGTACTGAGATAAAAAATGCTTTACATTGTGCGCTCCAATAATACTAAATCCGTTTGGTTTATCCATATCAGAGGCCAATTTTGCCAAAAATTTATTGTAGCTAAGGCCGACAGATACTGTTATGCCCAGCTCCTTTTTGATTTGGCTTGCGAGATGCGCCATTGTGGAAGCGGGAACTGCTTTATGCAAGCGTTCGGTACCACTTAAATTCAAATATGCTTCATCAATAGAAATTGATTCCACTAATGGAGTTGTCTGAAGCATCAAATCCTTTACCGCCTTACTCACCATAGCGTATTTTTTCATATCTGGCGATATAACAACGGCATGTGGGCATTTTTTTAAAGCTTTAAACATAGGCATTGCTGAGCTAATTCCGTAGGTTCTC